>NZ_JBEYHT010000047.1:0-65448 GCF_040635425.1 Streptomyces laurentii
ACCGCGGCGGCGAACGGAGCGATCTTCGCCTCCGCCAGCGAACGGACCGTCTCCCGGAGCATCTCGTGCTCCTCGGACAGGCGATACAGGTCGAAATCAGCGGATCCAGCCACCGTGACACTCTCCCACGCTTGTTATCTACCACTGAGTAACCGAAAGGGTAGGGCGAGATCCGGTCCCGATCCAGGCCCCCGCGCCACCCCGACTATGCTCGGGCAGGCATTCCGCCCGACCTCACTGGAGTCCGCATGGCCCTCAAGATCACCGTGATCGGCACCGGCTACCTCGGCGCCACGCACGCCGCGGCCATGGCGGAGCTGGGCTTCGACGTCCTGGGCCTCGACGTCGCCCCCGCGAAGATCGAGATGCTCGCGGCCGGGCGCGTCCCGATGTACGAGCCGGGGCTTGAGGAACTGCTCGCCCGGCATGTCGACACGATCGGGGGATCGACCGGCCGGCTGCGCTTCACCACCTCCTGGGACGAGCTCGGGGCGTTCGACGGCGACGTCCACTTCGTGTGCGTGAACACGCCGCAGAAGCACGGCGAGTACGCGTGCGACATGTCGTACGTCGACAGCGCCTTCACCTCGCTGGCGAAGGTCGTCCGCGGTGACGCCCTGGTCGTCGGCAAGTCGACCGTGCCGGTCGGCTCGGCCCGGCGGCTGGTCGGGCTGCTGCCCGAGGGGGTCGCGCTGGCCTGGAACCCGGAGTTCCTGCGCGAGGGCTTCGCCGTACAGGACACCCTGCACCCGGACCGCATCGTCGTCGGCGTCCCCGAGGGCCCGGCCGGCGAGACCGCCGAGAAGGTGCTGCGCGAGGTGTACGCGACACCGCTGGCCGAGGGCTCGCCGCTGGTGCTGACCGACTACCCGACCTCCGAGCTGGTGAAGACCGCCGCCAACTCCTTCCTCGCCACCAAGATCTCCTTCATCAACGCGATGGCGGAGGTCTGCGAGGCGGGCGGCGGCGACGTGGCCCGGCTGGCGGAGGCCATCGGCTACGACGAGCGGATCGGCTCCAAGTTCCTGCGGGCCGGCATCGGCTTCGGCGGCGGCTGCCTGCCCAAGGACATCCGCGCCTTCATGGCCCGCGCGGGCGAGCTGGGCGCCGACCAGGCGCTGACCTTCCTGCGCGAGATCGACTCCATCAACATGCGGCGCCGCGCGTCCATGGTCGAGATGGCCCGCGAGGCGCTCGGCGGCGGCTTCCTCGGCAAGCGGGTCGCCGTGCTCGGCGCGACCTTCAAGCCCGACTCGGACGACGTCCGCGACTCGCCCGCGCTGAACGTGGCCGGTCAGATACACCTCCAGGGCGGCCAGGTCACCGTGTACGACCCGAAGGGCATGCCGAACGCCCGCCAGGTCTTCCCCACCCTCGGGTACGCCGACTCGGCGCTCGACGCCGTACGCGGCGCGGACGTGGTGCTGCACCTCACGGAGTGGCGCGAGTTCCGCGACGCGCTCGACCCGGCCGAGCTGGCCGGCGTCGTCGCGTCGCCGGTCATCCTCGACGGGCGCAACGCCCTCGACCCGGTCCGCTGGCGCGAGGCCGGCTGGACGTACCGGGCGATGGGCCGGCCGACCGCCTGACCCGCCGGAGCATGCGTGAGGGGCCCGGTCCCGTACGGGGAAATCCGTACGGGACCGGGCCCCTTCTCGCGTGACGGTCGTACGGCCTCAGGCGAGCGAGGCGATCGTCGCCACCGACGGGCCCTGCCGGCTCTGCCGGTCGCGGGCCACGGCCTCAGCGTCGCGCAGTACGCGGACCGCGTTGGACCAGGTCAGCTTGGCGAGGTCGGCGGGCGACCAGCCGCGGGTGAGGAGCTCCGCGATCAGGTTCGGGTAGCCCGCGACGTCGTCCAGGCCGGCCGGGGTGAAGGCGGTGCCGTCGAAGTCGCCGCCGATGCCGATGTGGTCGACGCCGGCGACCTCGCGCATGTGGTCGAGGTGGTCGGCGACCGTGGCCGGGGTGGCGATCGGGCGCGGGTTCTCCGCCTCGAAGGCGCGGTGGACCGCCATCGCGTCGGCGGTGGTGTCGAGGTGGTGCAGGCCGTGGGCGCGCATGTTGTCGTCGGCGCGGGCGGTCCACTCCACGGCGGCGGGCAGGATGAACTTCGGGACGAACGTCGCCATGGCCACGCCACCATTGCCGGGCAGCCGCTCCAGGACGTCGTCCGGGATGTTGCGCGGGTGGTCGCAGATCGCGCGGGACGAGGAGTGCGAGAAGATCACCGGCGCGGCGGAGGTGTCGATGGCGTCCCGCATCGTCGTCGCGGCGACGTGCGAGAGGTCGACCAGCATGCCGGTGCGGTTCATCTCGCGGACGACCTCGCGGCCGAAGGCGGTGAGTCCGCCGTGCCGGGGCGTGTCGGTGGCCGAGTCCGCCCAGTCGTTGTTCTCGTTGTGGGTGAGCGTCATGTAGCGCACGCCCAGGGTGTGCAGCGCGCGCAGGGTGGCGAGGGAGTTGTTGATCGAGTGGCCGCCCTCGGCGCCCTTGAGGGAGGCGATCCGGCCGTCGGCGCGGGCCGCTTCCATGTCGTCGGCGGTGAGCGCGGGCGCCAGCTCGCTGCCGTAGCGGGCGAGGAGCTGGTCGACGGCGTCGATCTGCTCCAGGGTGGCGCTCACGGCGTGGTCGCCGGCCAGCCGGCCCGGCACGTACACGGACCAGAACTGGGCGCCGACGCCGCCGGCCCGCAGCCGGGCGAGGTCGGTGTGCAGCGCGCCGCGCTGGTCGCCGGCGATGTCGAGCTTGTCGAGGTCGTAGCCGCAGTGCTCGCGCAGCGCCCACGGGAGGTCGTTGTGACCGTCGACGACGGGGGCCTCGGCGAGCAGTTCCAGGGCCTCGGCGAGGCGGGCGGACGCGGCCTCGGTCACACCGGGGGCGGCGGCGCCCGGGGTGCCGTCGGTCTCCGCGGCGCTCATCGGGCGAATCCGAAGGAGGCGGAGCCCTCGACCTTCTGACGGAGCCGCTTGCCCTTCTCCGTCGCCTGGTCGTTGAGCTTCTTCTGGAACTCGGTCATCCGGGTCTGCAGCGCGGGGTCGTGCGCGGCGAGGATCCGGGCGGCGAGCAGGCCCGCGTTGCGGGCGCCGCCGACGGAGACGGTGGCGACGGGGACGCCGGCCGGCATCTGCACGATGGAGAGCAGCGAGTCCATGCCGTCGAGGTACTTCAGCGGGACGGGCACGCCGATGACGGGCAGCGGGGTGACCGAGGCGAGCATGCCCGGCAGGTGGGCCGCGCCGCCGGCGCCCGCGATGACCGCCTTGAGGCCGCGGCCTGCGGCCTCCTCGCCGTACGCGATCATCTCGCGCGGCATCCGGTGCGCGGAGACGACGTCGACCTCGTACGCGATCTCGAACTCGTCGAGGGCCTCGGCGGCGGCCTCCATCACGGGCCAGTCCGAGTCGGAGCCCATGACGATGCCGACGAGCGGGTGTCCGGCGGGCGTGTTACTCAACGATCGTCCCTCGCAGGTAGTCGGCGGCGTGACGGGCGCGCTCCAGCACGTCGTCCAGGTCGTCGCCGTAGGTGTTGACGTGACCGACCTTGCGGCCGGGCTTCACGTCCTTGCCGTACATGTGGATCTTGAGCTGGGGGTCGCGGGCCATGCAGTGCAGGTACGCCGCGTACATGTCGGGGAAGTCGCCGCCGAGCACGTTGCTCATCACGGTCCACTTCGCGCGCGGGCGCGGGTCGCCGAGCGGGAGGTCGAGCACGGCGCGGACGTGGTTGGCGAACTGCGAGGTGACCGCGCCGTCCTGGGTCCAGTGGCCGGAGTTGTGGGGGCGCATGGCCAGCTCGTTGACGAGGATGCGGCCGTCGCGGGTCTCGAAGAGCTCGACCGCGAGGTGGCCGACGACGTCGAGTTCCTTGGCTATGCGCAGCGCCAGCTCCTGCGCCTGGCCGGACAGCTCCTCGGAGAGCCCGGGCGCGGGCGCGATCACGGTGTCGCAGACGCCGTCGACCTGTCGGGACTCGACGACCGGGTACGCCACGGCCTGGCCGTGCGGCGAGCGGACGATGTTCGCGGCCAGTTCGCGCGCGAAGTCGACCTTCTCCTCCGCGAGGACGGGCACGCCGGCCAGGAACGCGTCATGTGCGTCCTCAGCCTTTCGTACGAACCAGACACCCTTGCCGTCGTAACCGCCGCGCACGGTCTTGAGGATGATCGGGAACCCGTCGCCCTCGGCGGCGAAGGCCGCCGCGTCGGCCGGGTCGGCCACGATGCGGTGGCGCGGGCTCGGGGCGCCGATCGCGTCGAGCCTGGCCCGCATCACCCCCTTGTCCTGGGCGTGCGCGAGGGCCGCGCGGCCGGGCCGGACGACGACGCCGTCCGCCTCCAGGGCCGCGAGGTGCTCCGCGGGCACGTGCTCGTGGTCGAAGGTGATCACGTCACAACCGCGCGCGAAGTCACGCAGCGTGTCCAGGTCGCGATAGTCGCCGACGACGACCTCGCTCACCACCTGGGCCGCCGAGTCCTGCGGGGTGTCACTGAGGAGCTTGAACTTCAGGCCGAGGGGGATGCCCGCCTCGTGGGTCATACGGGCGAGCTGACCGCCACCGACCATGCCGACTACCGGGAACGTCACCCTCTTAGGGTATCCGCACAAGTTCCGGAGCCGTCTCCGGCTGTGTTTTGTCACAGCGGGAGTGGGGTCGGGCACGGATCGCGAGCATCGGGCGCGGGCGGCCGTACGGGTGGTTAGCATGGCGTGGTCGTCGCCTTCTTACGGCGGCTTCACCCGCAGGAACCCGCACAGCCCCGAACGCGACCGCACGCACCCGAACGGACAGGACAGAGCCCTCACGATGAGTGAACCCGGCACACTGCGTCCGCGCGTCGAGCGCCTCGCCCGCGAGGTCGCCAAGTTCGGCGTGGTCGGCGGCCTCGGCGTGCTGGTGAATCTGGCCGTCTTCAACCTGGTGCGGCACTACACCGGCCTGCCGGTGGTGCGGGCCAGTCTGATCGCCACCATCGTGGCCATCCTCTTCAATTACGTGGGGTTCCGCTACTTCACGTACCGCGACCGCGACAAGTCCGGCCGCACCCGCGAGATGACGCTGTTCCTGCTGTTCAGCGCGATCGGCCTGGTCATCGAGAACGGTGTCCTGTACGCGGCGACGTACGGCGCGGGCTGGGACACCCCGCTCCAGAGCAACTTCTTCAAGTTCTTCGGCATCGGCGTCGGGACGCTGTTCCGCTTCTGGTCGTACCGCAGCTGGGTGTTCAAGGCCCTGCCGGTGGAGAGGACCGGGAAGACCGAGGCCGAGCGGGCGGTGCGTACCGCCGAGGCCCTGCTGGAGAAGACCCCGCGCCAGGCCACCCGCAAGCAGCCCGACCGGGTCTGATCCGAAGCCGTACCGCGTCAGCGGACCGGGCGCTCCGGCTCCGTACGGCTGCGCACCTCACGGCTCAGGAAGAGCGCGAAGACCGGCGGCTGCTGCTGGAGCAGTTCGAGCCGGCCGCCGTCCGCCTCCGCGAGGTCCCGGGCGACCGCGAGGCCGATGCCCGTGGAGCTGCGCCCGCTGACCGCCCGCTCGAAGATCCGCGCCCCGAGGTCGGCGGGGACGCCCTGGCCCTCGTCGGTCACCTCGATCACGGACTGGTTGCCGGTGACGCGGGTGCGCAGGGCGACCGTGCCGCCGCCGTGCATGAGCGAGTTCTCGATCAGCGCGGCGAGCACCTGGGCGACCGCGCCCGGGGTGCCGACGGCGCGCATGCCCTGCTTGCCGGAGTGCACGATGGCCCGCCCGGCGCTGCGGTAGGCGGGCCGCCACTCCTCGATCTGCTGCTTGATCACCTCGTCGAGGTCGAAGGCGACGGCGGAGCCGGTGCGCGGGTCGCGCGCGTTGGTCAGCAGCCGCTCCACGACGTCCGTGAGCCGCTCGACCTGCGTGAGCGCGATCGTGGCCTCTTCCCGGACCGTCTCCAGATCGTCGGCCACGGCGACCTCCTCCAGGCGCATGGAGAGGGCGGTCAGGGGCGTACGGAGCTGGTGGGAGGCGTCGGCGGCGAGCCGGCGCTCGGCGGTGAGCATGCGCGCGATCCGCTCGGCGGAGGCGTCGAGGACATCCGCGACCCGGTCCAGCTCGGGCACCCCGTACCGCTTGTGGCGGGGGCGCGGGTCGCCGGAGCCGAGACGTTCGGCGGTCTCGGCGAGGTCGGTGAGCGGCGAGACGAGCCGGTTGGCCTGGCGTACGGCGAGCAGGATGGCCGCGACGACGCACAGCAGCGCCACTCCGCCGGTGGTCAGGGAGGTGCGGACGACCTCGGCGGTGATCGCGGAGCGGGCCTCCTCGACCACCACGGTCTCGCCGCGCTCGCCCTCGGCGTGGCCGCGCAGGACGCTGCCGGTGGGGCGGGTGCCGAGCTCGATCGCGTCACGGCCGGGGATGGAGACGCGGGCGTACCGCTTGGCGCCGCTCTGTTCGGCGAGGATCGTCGGGGTGACCGGCTCGCCGCCGATCAGCCGGCTGTCGACGATCGACACGATCCGCAGCGCCTCGGCGTCCACGCTCTCCTGGGCGCCGGCGGTGATGGTCCGGGACTCGACGAAGACGAGGGAGCCGCCGAAGACGGCGATGACGACGAGGACCACGGCGAGCGTGGAGTTGATCAGACGGCGGCGCACCCGGTGACGTTCTCTCGTTCTCGCGTTCCCGCGTTCTTCGGCGGCTCTGGCGGCTCTGCGGGCCCTGCGGGCCCTAGTTCTTCTCGAAGCGGAAGCCGACGCCCCGCACCGTGGCGATGTAGCGCGGGTTGGCCGCGTCGTCGCCGAGCTTCTTGCGGAGCCAGGAGATGTGCATGTCGAGGGTCTTGGTGGAGGACCACCACGTGGTGTCCCAGACCTCGCGCATCAGCTGGTCGCGGGTGACCACCCGGCCCGCGTCGCGGACCAGGACGCGCAGCAGGTCGAACTCCTTGGCGGTGAGCTGCAGCTCCTCGTCGCCCATCCAGGCGCGGTGCGACTCGACGTCGATCCGTACGCCGTGGGTGGTCGGCGCGGCGGCCGGCTCGGTGGCGCCGCGGCGGAGCAGGGCCCGGACGCGGGCGAGGAGCTCGGCGAGCCGGAAGGGCTTCGTCACGTAGTCGTCGGCGCCGGCGTCGAGGCCCACCACGGTGTCGACCTCGTCGGCGCGGGCGGTGAGCACCAGGATCGGCACGGTGTGCCCCTCGGCGCGCAGCCGGCGGGCCACCTCCAGGCCGTCCATGCCGGGCAGCCCGAGGTCGAGCACGACCAGGTCGACCCCGCCCCGCAGTCCGGCGTCGAGGGCGGTGGGGCCGTCCTCCCGCACTTCGACCTCGTATCCCTCGCGCCGAAGGGCGCGGGCCAGCGGTTCCGAAATGGAGGCGTCGTCCTCGGCGAGCAGTACACGGGTCATGAGGCGATGGTAGTCCGCGGGACACCGCTGCCGTGGCGCGATCCGAAGGGCCGCGGGAGACCCTGTGGATCTTGACCCGTAAGCTGCCGAACGCCTTCGATCGCGGGCATTCGGTTCCCCGGACGCCTGTGATCCATCTCTCAAGTCCTTCCATATCCGGCAGTGTCGTGTCGTATGGTGGCGAGAGTTCTCTTGCGGTAATCCGGGACCTTTGGCCGCGTTGGCGAGCCAAGGGTCTCTTTCTGCACAAGGCCGCCGTCCGCGGTTTTGAGTCCTGGGAACAGTGAACGACCTGTGGGCCGGGTCCTGGCGCGATGACGCGTCGAGGGCGTGGATCCCGGTGGAGCGCGACCGCGTTCCCGCCGGTGCCGGCCTCCCCCACCGGGCGCAACCCGCTCACCAAGCGCGCGTCCCGACAGAGCAAGGATCGACATGGCGTCCAGCCTGACGAAGGCTTCCACCGGAACCCCTGGTTCCGAGAAGACCTTCTTCGGCCACCCTCGCGGCCTGGCCACTCTCTTCATGACCGAGATGTGGGAGCGCTTCTCCTACTACGGCATGCGGGCCCTTCTCGTCCTGTACCTGGTCTCCGGTGGCGCCGAGGCCGCCACGGGCAGCCAGGGCGGCGGACTCGCCATGACGGCCGCCACGGCCACGGCGATCTACTCCGTGTACGTGTCGATGGTCTACCTGATGGCCATGCCCGGTGGCTGGTTCGGCGACCGTGTCTGGGGCGCCCGCAAGACGGTCGCCATCGCCGGTTTCGTCATCATGGCGGGCCACGGCTCCCTTGCCCTGCCGGGTCAGGCCGCGTTCTTCGCCGGTCTCGCGCTGGTCGCCATCGGTTCCGGTCTGCTCAAGGCCAACATCTCGACGATGGTCGGCCACCTCTACGACGGCCCGGACGACCCGCGCCGTGACGGTGGCTTCACGCTCTTCTACATCGGCATCAACCTGGGTGCCTTCATCGCGCCGTTCATCGTCGGCACCGTCGGCGAGAAGGTCAACTGGCACCTCGGCTTCCTCCTCGCCGCGGCCGGCATGGGCATCGGCCTGGTGCAGTTCCTCTTCGGCACCAAGCACCTCAGCGCGCAGAGCAGCGTCGTCCCGAACCCGCTCGCCCCGGCCGAGCGCAAGAGCCTCCTGGTCAAGGCCGCCCTGGTCGTGGTCGTCGCCGCCGTCTTCTACGGCGTCGTCATCGGCATGGGCATGTACACCCTGAACTGGGCGCTCGTCCCGATCACCCTCGCCGGTCTGATCATCCCGGTCGCCGTCCTCGTCCGCATCAAGCGCGACAAGGACCTCGACAAGACCGAGCAGTCGAAGATGACCGGTTACATCTGGTTCTTCGTCGCCGCCGCCGTCTTCTGGATGATCTACGACCAGGGTGGCTCGACCCTGTCGCTGTTCGCCGACGGCAAGACCTCCGGCACCGTCTTCGGCCTGGGCTTCCCGGCCACCTGGTACCAGTCGCTGAACCCGCTGTTCGTGATGAGCCTCGCGCCGGTCTTCGCCTGGCTGTGGCTGTGGCTGGCCCGCAAGAACCAGGAACCGAACACCATCGTGAAGTTCTCGATGGGTCTGGTCCTGGTCGGCGCCTCCTTCTTCATCTTCATCGTCCCGATGAACATGGCGAGCGACGGCACCAAGGTCACCCCGCTCTGGCTGGTCTCGATCTACATGATCCAGACCATCGGTGAGCTGTGCCTCTCCCCGGTCGGCCTCTCCGTCACCACGAAGATGGCGCCGAAGAAGTACGCCTCCCAGATGATGGGTGTCTGGTTCCTCGCCGTCACCGCCGGTGACTGCACCACGGGTCTGCTCTCGCTGGCCGGTGTGAGCCTGAACGGCATCGGGATCATCGCCATGCAGGCGTCGCTGGCCGTCGTGGCCGGTATCGCGATCTACATGTACCGCAACAAGGTCCAGACGCTGATGGGCGACGTGCACTGACGCACGTACCCATGGACGTACGGCATACGGAGGGCCGTCGCACCGATTCGGTGCGGCGGCCCTCCGCCGTTTCCCCGCTGCCGGCCGCTTCAGCGGCGCAGCCGGGCCCACGGGGTGAAGGTGAACACCGCGCCGCCGAGCAGGATCACCGTGCCGGCGACGAGGGCGAGCGCGCGCAGGGTGCCGTGGTCGGCGGCGCCGGTCTCGGCGAGACCGCCGCCGCTGCCTCCTCCGGTGGTGCCCGAGCCGCCGGAGGTGCCCGAGCCGCCGGAGGCGCCTCCGGCCTGCTTCTCGGTGTCCAGGGTCAGGGACGCCTGGGCCGAGCCCTTGACCTCGCACGGGATCACGATCGGCGTGCCGCCGAGCGAGACGCTGATGGTGAGCTTCCCGGGCGTCAGGGTGGTCTTGCCGGTCGCGCCGGGCGTGTACGTCCCGGTCATGTCGGTCAGGTCGACCGGCTTGCCCGCCTCCAGCGGGGCCGGGTTGCCGGGCCCGGTGACCTTCACCGAACCGGAGTCGGCGCCCCCGAGACGGATGTCCATGGAGGGCTTGAGGGCGTCCTTGGGGAGGGCGGCGGGGCTGTTCATGACGCCCTTGGCGGTCTTGACGGTGAGGGCGTAGGAGCCGCCGTTCTTCTTGGCGCCGATCGTCACCTTGGAGGAGATGGAGGAGGGGCCGGGGGCCTGGCAGGCGAAGTTCACCGCGACTTCCTTGCCGGGGAAGTCGGTCCGGCCGCCGGAGCCGCCGGTGCTGCCGCCGCCCGAGGTGCCTGAGCCGCCGGTGCTCGACGCGGTGCCGGACGAGCCGGAGGAGCCACTGGACGAGCCGCCCGTGCCGCTGGTGCCGCCCGTGCTCGACGTGGTGCCCGTGGTGCCGGACGAGCCGGAGGACCCGCCGGTGGCAGACCCGCCGGAGGCAGACCCGCCGGAGGCCGCCGTACCGCCCCCGGACGTCGTCCCCCCGCCGCTCGTCGTACCGCCCGAGGCCGTCGTACCGCCCCCGCCGGCCGTCACCTTGATCGTGGCGCCGGCGGCGACGGTCTCCTTCGGCGCGCACTTCGTGTCGGTCGACATGACGTTGACGGTGTACGCGTCGGGCGTCAGCGTGATCTCGCCCGGCGCCGTCAGCTTCAGCGTGCCCTTCATGTCGGAGAGGATCATCGGGCTGCTCTTCGGGATGGGCGGGTTCTGCCGGGGGCCGGTCATCGTCAGCGTGCCGCTCGCCGCGCCGCCGAGCTTGACCACCCCGCTGGGCTGGACGGTGTCCTTCCCCAGGTCGAGGAAGTCGGGGTTCTTGGAGGCGGCGGCGACCGTCTTCCACACCACCTCCACCTCGTCGCCGACCTTGGCCTCCGCGGGCGCGGTGAGCCGCACCGTCGTCGTGCCCTGCACGGGTGGCAGGCCGGAGATGGCGGGCGGGATGCACTCCGTCCGATACGAGACCTCCGCCGCGGCGGCGGGCCCGGCGGCCAGCAGGATCCCCGCGCCGCCGAGCATCATCGCGACGCCGGCCGCGCCGATCCTCCGTGTCGTCGTGCGTGTCGTCCTCACGACCGTCCCTTCGTCGTCGGGCTGTTGTCTGACGGTGCGGAGTCGGGGGTGAACCACGGCAGGACGGCGGTCGGCGCGTCCGCCGAGGCCGGCCGCGGCCCGGGGTCAGGGGCGGGGGCCGGGGTCCCGCCGCGCCGGGGGTGACGGCGGCGGGCCGGGGCGCGGGCGTCCGGCGGGCGGACCCGGTCGACGACCGCCATGCCGATACGGAACAGGGCGGCCGGGACCACGAGCGCGAGCAGCAGCCAGAAGAGCGTGACGCCCCACGGCCGGCCGACCGCCCACGGCTGCTCGACCAGCACCTTCCCGCCGTACCGGACGGACACCCGGTAGTCGCCGTGGGCGCCCGCCGTCAGTTCGACGGGCAGTTTCACGAGGGCCTTGCGGCCGGGCTGGATCGTGCCGCGCCACTGCTGTTCCTCGTACTGCGGCGAGAGGACCCCGTGCCGGCTGCCGACCTCGAAGACGGGGTCCTTGACGGCGTTCTGGCCGAGGTTGCCGACCGTCACGACCACCTCGCGGCGGGCGGGCGCGCCGAACCACACGAGGACGCCGCTGGAGCCTTCGAGCCGGGCGGAGGTGAGCACCGCGAGCCGGCCGTCGCCGGTGGCCGCGGGCAGCGGGGCGGTCGGATGCCCGGCGACGGTGAACGCGACGTCCACCGTGTCCGTCCCGGCGGCCGCGCCCCGGGGGCTGGTGACGACGGCGACGTGAACCACGCAGGGGCAGGGCTTGGGCGGTTCGGCGACGGGCAGCCGGGAGCTGAAGGCGCCCCGGGCGTCGACGGTGGCGGCCCGGCCGTCGGTGTTGGCGCAGGAGTTCGTGCCGCCGATGACCCCCTTGCCGGGCTCCCCCTGGCCGCAGATCAGCAGCATGAGCAGCGCGCCGGGCTGCCAGCCGGAGCCGCTGATGGTGAGGGTGCCGCCCTTGCCGCCCTCCTTCTGCGAGAGCACGACGGCGGGCGGCTCGGCGGCCCGGGCGGCGGCGGACGGCCCGGCGGTCAGCGCCGCGAGCAGGGCGAACAGGAGTGCCGTGAGCACGGTCGTACGGGGGCGGGTCATCGCTTCCTCCTCCGTAGCGCGTACGCCGTGTACGTGACCGCGCCCGCCCCCGCGAGGAGCGCGGCCGTGGCGGCGGCGATCCCCGGCGCGGAGGCGAAGGACGCGGCCGCGCGGGCGGTCGCGGGCGGGGCGCCGGGAGCGGCGGCCGTCAGCCGGACGGTGACCGCGTCGAGGGCGGGCGGGTCGGGCCACGGTTCGGTGCGGGTGGCGCGCTCGCCGGGGCGCAGGGTGAGCGGGAGCGGGCGTTCGGGGCGGTCGAGGACGGTGCCGAGGACGCCGTCGGCGCGGACGGCGAGGCGCGGTGCGAGGGTGGTCGTGCCCCGGTTGACCAGGGTGTAGCGGACGGTGCCGGAGCGGTCCACGCGGACGTCCTCGACGGTGAGCGCGGCCAGCCGCGGGCCGCTGACCCGCAGGTGGAGCGGGACGACGGTGGTGCGGGCGGCGGCGGTCCGGGCGGCGGCCTCGGCCCGTAACGCGCCGCGGTGGTCGCCGGGCGGGGTGCCCGCGCCGACGGTGACGGTGAACGGCACGTCCGCGCGGGTCCGGGCGGGGACGGTCACCGTGCGGGCGGCGAAGGTGACCGGGGCCGGAGCGGCGTCGCCGGTGAGGCGGACGGTGAGCGGGGCGGTGGTGGGGTTGGTGACGGACAGCGTGTCCGTGAGGACGCTGCCGGCCGCGCCCTCCAGATAGACGTACGGGCGGCCGGCGGCGGGCGCCGCGCTCCAGCCACCGCCGGATGCGGGGCCGGGAGCGGCGACGGACGCGGGGCCGGGCCCGATCGCGGGCGCGGGGCCGGGGGCGGCGGCGAGGAGGGCGGGGAGCGCGAGGGCCCCGAGCCCGGCGCGTACCCCCGCTCGTACGACCCGTGCCGCCCGCCCCGCCCGCAGCGCCCGTGCCGCCGTCATCAGCGCGCCGTGGGCCGCGACGGGCGCCGGGTGAGCCAGAGCACCCCGGCCGCGCCGGTCAGCAGCACCGTGCCGCCGAGGGTGCCGAGCGCGACGGCCGAGTCGAGAGGACCGGTCTTCGGCAGCCGGCCGCCGCCGCCCGACCCCGTACCGCCGCCGGAGGAGCCGTCCCCGGACCCCGTACTCCCGCCGGAGCCGCCCGCGGCGGCCGTGACGTCCAGTTCCAGGGAGGGCTTCGGGCCGTTGGACGGCTTGCAGACGGCGGCGTCCATGCCGAGCGCGTGGACGGTGAGGGTGCCGGCGGTGAAGGTGACCCTGCCGCTCTTCTTCGGGGTGTACGTCCCTGTCAGTTTCCCTATTTTGATGGGGGTTTGGGGCGGGATCGCCTCGGTGTTGGGCTCGCCCTTGACCTGGACCTTGCCACTGTCGGCGCCGCCGACGACGAGTTCGGCGCGCGGGGTCATGACGCCCTTCGGCAGCTCGACGGGGCTGTCGGAGACGCCTTTGTCGAAGGACATCGTGACCGTGTACGTGTCGCCGTTCTTCTCGGCCGTGACGCCGACGGGCGAGACCGCGCTCTTGGGACCGATCTTCGTCTCGCAGGCGTAGTTCACGTCGACGACGGCGGCGTGGGCGGCCGGGGCCGCCAGCAGCACGGCCGAGCCGGCCGCCATCGCCACCGCCGCCGCGGCCGCCCGCGCCGCCGATGACCTCGCCACCTTCGGCGCGCCCGCCGTTCTCCTCCGGTTCGGCACCACAAGCACCCCTCACCGCACGATTCCTGACGGAGTATCAGATGGGCCGTCAAGGTACGCCCACGGCGTCGAGGAGGGAAGGGAGGCGGAGCGATGGGAGAAGGAGGAAAGGGAAAGCGCGCGCCCTACGCGGGCGCGGCGAGTTCCGCCCAGACGGTCTTGCCGGGAGTGCCCGGCGTGCGCTCGATACCCCAGGCGCGGCAGAGGCGCTGCACGATGAACATGCCGTGTCCGCCCGGCCGTCCGGCCCGGTGCGGGGTACGGGGCGCGGGCTGGCCCGCGCCGCGGTCGACGACCTCCAGGCGCAGCACGTCGGCGAGGCGCAGCACGCACAGGCTCTCCGGGCCCTCGGCGTGCAGGCAGGCGTTGGTGACCAGTTCGGAGACGACGAGCAGGACGTCCTCGGCGGCGGCCCGGCGGTCGGCGGTGGCGGCCGGGAGCCAGCCCCAGTCGTGGAGCGCCGACCGGGTGAAGTCACGGGCGAGCGGCACGGTGCCGGGGGTCGACCCGAGCGCGAGCCGGCGGACGTCGGGGTCGCCGGAGGCAGTCTCCATCAGTGCTTCACCTCACCGATTCAGCGAAACGAGGACGAGGGGGCGGGGCAGGACGCGCGGAACGGGGTCACCGTCCCCGGCCCGGAGGGGGCGAGGTCCGGGGCCGGGAGCGGACCCGGCACCGGGAGCGGGCCCGGCTCAGCCGGGGAGGGCGGATTCGATCGTGTCGTGCAGGGTGAAGACGGCGTCCGCCCCGGTGATCTCGAAGACCCGGGCCACCGTGGGCCGCATCGCCGCGAGATGGACCCCGCCGCCCGCGGCCTCGGCTCTCAGCCGGGCGCCGAGCAGGACGTTCAGCCCGGTGGAGTCGCAGAACTCAAGCTGTGAGCAGTCGAGTACGAGGCGTACCCGGCCTTCGTCGAGGGCCTGATCGAGTGGCGTACGCAACAGTTCGGCGGTGTGGTGATCGAGCTCACCCACCGGGGTGAGGACCTCGCTCGCCCCCACGGTCCGGACGTCGACCCGGAACCGCCCGGGTGCGCTGCCGATGTGCTGGCGGTACATGCGTCGAACCATACAAGTCCGGGCTCTCCCGGCGCACATGCGCTCCGCCTCAAACCATCCCTAAACAGACAATTGCCACTTGCGACCTTCACCGTCGATTGGGTAGGGCTAGAAGAACACATTCGACACGGCCGGCTTCGGAGGCGCCGCAAACCGCAGCAAAAGACCACATTGGAGGAGACCATGTCCCCCCGGCTCGACGTCACGGAACTCGCCGATCTCCCGCCGATTCCGCCCGTCGACGAGATCGCGCCGCATGACGCGCGCGCGCTGTCGAAGACCCTCTTCGCCCGCCTCGGCCAACTGGAGGAGGGCACCCACGAGTACGCGTACGTCCGCAACACCCTGATCGAACTCAACCTGGCCCTGGTCAAGTTCGCCGCCTCCCGGTTCCGCACCCGCAGTGAACCGATGGAGGACATCGTCCAGGTCGGCACCATCGGCCTGATCAAGGCGATCGACCGCTTCGAACTGGCCCGCAACGTCGAGTTCCCCACCTTCGCGATGCCGACGATCATCGGCGAGATCAAGCGGTTCTTCCGCGACACCTCGTGGTCGGTGCACGTCCCGCGCAGACTCCAGGAACTCCGCCTCGACCTCGCCAAGGCCGGCGACGAGCTGGCCCAGCGCCTCGACCGGTCGCCCACCGTCGACGAGCTCGCCCGAGAGCTGGGCCTGCCCCCCGAGGAGATCGTCGAGGGCATGGCCGCCGCCAACGCGTACACGGCCAGCTCGCTCGACGCCCCGCCCGAGGAGACCGAGTCCGACGGCGCGACGCTCGCGGACCGCCTGGGGTACGAGGACCACGGCATCGAGGGCATCGAGTATGTCGAGTCGCTGAAGCCCATGATCGCCTCGCTGCCGTTCCGCGAACGCCGCATCCTCTCCCTGCGCTTCACCGCCGGCCTCACCCAATCCGAGATCGGCGAAGAACTGGGCATCTCCCAGATGCACGTCTCGCGGCTGCTCTCGCGGACATTGGCACGCCTACGCAGGGGACTTACGCTCGACGAGTGACAAGATCACCGGAGCACGACACCGTAACCTCCCTGCTGGGGACGGGACGGTCCGCCGACGTGTACGCGCTCCCGGCGCCGCACGAGGAATGGGTCCTGCGCCGCCACCGCGACGGCGGCGACGCGGAACGCGAGGCGCGCGTCATGCGCGACCTCGCCGACCACGGCTTCCCCGTCCCCCACCTCGCGGCCGCGACCGCCTTCCGCGCGGCGGACCCGCACCTCACGGCGGAGGAGCGGGCGGGCGTGGAGGCGGCGGCGGACCTGGTGGCGACGGTCGGCTGACCGCCGGTCCCGGACCTACCAGCCAGTCCGCGCCTCGCCCAGGACGTCCAGGCCTGCGCGGGCGGCCAGTTCGCGGACGCGGGCCGGTGGGCAATGCTTGTGGACGTGGAGGAAGACGGTGTGGGTCTCGGTGCGGCGGTCCGGGGGGTCCAGTTCGAGGTCGTCGTGGTGGAACACCACCTGCACCCCGTCGTACTGGACGCTGCCGTCCGGACCGGGCCAGCGTCCGCGCCGGCCCAGCATGGCCGGGGCGTCCCCGGCCGCCGCCAGGAACGGCAGGTCCGCGTCCTCCGGCGCCTCCTCCGACCACGCCCACACCGGGAACCGGTCCGGCTCGGGCTCGCCCCAGGGGTCGTACTCCTCCTGGTCACTCCCCTCGAACGCCAGGTCCGGCACCGCCTCCGCCACCCGGAGCAGCCGCTCCGGGTCCGCGAGCACCGCGTCGACCCATATCTCGTCCTCGATCAGCTCCAGTCCCGCGCTCAGTTCCTTCGCCCGGTCGTAGGCGGCTTCTTCGTCGGTGGTCCGGTAGACGGGATAGGCCCGTGAATGCCCCATGCGGCCACCCTCACATGCCGCGCACCCGTCCTGCCAGCGCCTTTCCCCGCTCTGGACCGGGCAGGCACGGCGCGGCGAGAATCGCGGGGATGAGAAGCGGACGGCTTCGGGCGCGCGGGCCCCTCGGCTTCCGGTAGCCCGCCGGGAACGGCCCGGCGGTCGCTGCCGAGGAGTCTCGATGTCGCGCACCGCTCATCACACCCGTACCTCCTACGCCCCTGCCGCCGAGGACCGTTGGCGTCCCGGCGGTCCGTGGCATGCCGTGGTGCTGTACGACCTCCGGTACGAGGCGGGCGAGCGCGCCGCCGCCGGGCGGGAGGGGCGGCGGGCGGTGCCGCGGCGGGTGCGGCGGGCGGTGGCCGTGTACGCGTTCCCGCGCTACCAGCGGGATGCGTCCGTCGGATGCTGGGCGGCGGTGGAGGAGCGGCGTGCGCGGCAGCTGCTGCGGGCGCGGGTCGGGGCCGTCGTCGGGCTGGTGAACTCCGCGTCCGGCCCCGAGGCCGCGGACGACGTGGACGTCCCGCCCGCCCGGCACCGGCGCTGCGGGCTGTGGATGGCCTGAGGCGAAATCAGAGCGTGCCCACGCACGCCTCGTTGCCCTCCGGGTCCGCGAGGACCCAGTGGGAGGGGGCGTACGTGTCGGTGACCAGGGTGCCGCCGGCGGCGAGGGCGGCCTTGATGCGGGTGTCGGCCTCGTCGTACGGGATCCAGACGTCGACGTGGAGGCGGTTGCGCTGCGGGCGTGGGGCGTCCATCGGCTGAAAGTAGAAGGCGGCGTTGCGGCGGGCGGGGTCGATGAGGTCCTCGGGGCTGCCCGCGCGGTGGTCGTAGCCGAGGAGGGCGCGCCAGAACGGGGTGACGGCCGGGATCGACAGGGCGTCGACGGTGACCTGAACGGCGGTGAGGGCGGCGGGTTCGGCGGTCAGGTCCAGGGTGCGCGCCAGGGCCGAGACGGCGCGGGCCCGGGCCGGGTCGCCCTCCGTCAGGCCGTAGAGCGTGTCCGTCACCGTGACCAGGCGGACCGTCACGGCGTCGGGGCGCAGGTCCACGTCGGGTGCGTGGTCCGCGAGTTCGGGCAGGTCCGCGAGGGCGGCGGCGAAGCGGGCGCCGGCGGCGAAGGAGCCGGTGCGGAAACGGGCACAGGCTCCTTCGCCGAGGACCCGCCAGTCCTCGGTGCCGGGGGACTCGCGGAACTGGCGCGGGGTGATCTTCATGCGCGCCAACGTAGGGCCTGGTCAGGCCACTCGTACACCCGTGCGCCAGACCTGGGCGACCAGCGGGACGCCCGGCCGGTAGGCGAGGTGGACGTGGGAGGGGGCGTCGAGGAGGACGAGATCGGCGCGGGCGCCGACGGCGACGCGGCCGATGTCGGTACGGCGCAGCGCGGCGGCGCCGCCCGCGGTGGCGGACCAGAGGGCCTCGTCGGGGGTCATGCGCATGTCGCGGACGGCGAGGGCGATACAGAAGGGGACGGAGGAGGTGAAGGAGGAGCCGGGGTTGCAGTCGGTGGACAGGGCGACGGTCACGCCCGCGTCCACCAGGCGCCGCGCGTCGGGCCACTGCGCGCGCGTGGAGAACTCGGCGCCCGGCAGCAGGGTGGCGACCGTGTCGCCGGAGGCGAGCGCGTCGACGTCGGCGTCCGTGAGATGGGTGCAGTGGTCGGCGCTGGCGGCGCCGAGTTCGACGGCGAGCTGGACACCGGGGCCGTACGAAAGCTGGTTGGCGTGGATCCGGGCCGCGAGGCCCTTCGCCTGGCCGGCCGTCAGGATCGCGCGGGCCTGGTCGCCGTCGAAGGCGCCCTTCTCGCAGAAGACGTCGATCCAGCGGGCGTGCGGGGCGCAGGCGTCCAGCATCGGGCCGGTGACGAGGTCGACGTACGCGGCGGGGTCGTCGGCGTAGTCGGGGGACACGATGTGCGCGCCGAGGTAGGTGACCTCGTCGGTGTGCTCGGCGGCGATGCGCAGGGCGCGGGCCTCGTCCTCGACGGTGAGGCCGTAGCCGGACTTGGTCTCGAAGGTGGTGGTGCCCTGGCGCAGGGCCTCCGCCATGTAGTGGGCGACGTTGGCGGAGAGTTCGGCGTCGGTCGCGGCGCGGGTGGCGGCGACGGTGGTGCGGATGCCGCCGGCCTTGTAGGGCTGGCCGGACATCCGGGCGTGGAACTCGGCGGTCCGGTCGCCCGCGAAGACGAGGTGGGAGTGGGAGTCGACGAAGCCGGGGATCACGGCCCGGCCGGCGGCGTCGACCCGGTTGTCAGTGGCGGGTGCTTTGCTGGATTCACCGACCCAGACGACACGGTCGCCGTCGATGACGACGGCCGCGTCCTGGATCAGGCCCAGGGGGGTTCCATCACCGAGGGAGGGGTCGTTGGTGACGAGGCTGGCGATGTTGACGATGGCGGTGGCGGTCGTCGCCACGGCGCTGTTCGCGCTCGTGGGGGCGGGGGTCGCCGCCGGGCTGTTCGTCGCCGCGGGGCCGGTGTTCATGTGGGGTGTCTCCTTCAGCCGCGCAGGGCGGCGATCGAGTCCGCGAGGGCTCCGGCCGCGTCGGGGACGGTCGCGTGGACCCCGTCCCGGACGACCGTACGTCCACCGACGACCGTGTGCCGTACGTCCGCCGCGGACGCTGCGAATACCGCCGTCTCGGCTGCCAGACGCGGCGGTGGCCCCGCTGTCCTGACCGTGTCGAGGGCGATCGTCGTGAAGTCGGCGAGGGCGCCCGCTTCGAGGCGGCCGGCGTCGGTCCAGCCGAGGGCCGCATGGCCGTCGGCGGTGGCGGCGCGCAGCAGCGCGGCCGCCGTCCAGTGACCGCGGGTGCGGGTGCGCAGACGCTCGTTCAGTTCCATGGCGCGCGCCTCTTCGAGGAGGTCGACGACGGCGTGGCTGTCGCTGCCCAGCGAGAGGGGGGAGCCGGCGCGCTGGAGGGCGGCGGCGGGGCCGATGCCGTCGGCGAGGTCGCGTTCGGTGGTGGGGCACATGCAGGTGCCGGTGGCGGACCCGCCGATCAGCGCGATGTCGCCGTCGGTCAGGTGGGTGTTGTGGACGCCGGTGGTCCGCGCGCCGAGGACGCCGTGGTCGGCGAGGAGCTGGGTGGGGGTGCGGCCGTGGGCCGCCTGGCAGGCGTCGTTCTCGGCGGTCTGCTCGGAGAGGTGGACGTGCAGGGGAGCGTGGCGGTCCTCGGCCCAGCGGGCGACGGTGGCGAGCTGGTCGGCCGGGACGGCGCGTACGGAGTGGATGGCGGCGCCGATCCGTGCGCCCTCGCGCTCCTTGAGCGCCGACGCGCGCTCGGCCCAGGCGTCCGCCGTGCCGTCGGAGAAGCGCAGCTGGTGCGGTTCGGGGGCCGCGCCGAAGCCGGAGGAGAGGTACGCGGTGTCGAGGAGGGTGATGCGGATGCCGGCCTCGCCGGCGGCGGCGATCAGGGCCTCGCCCATGGCGTTGGGGTCGGCGTAGGGGGTGCCGCCGGGGGCGTGGTGGAGGTAGTGGAATTCGCCGACGGCCGTGATGCCGGCGAGCGCCATCTCCGCGTACACGGCGCGGGCGAGGGCGAAGTAGCTGTCGGGGGTGAGCCGCCCGGCGACGCCGTACATGACCTCGCGCCAGGTCCAGAAGGTTCCGGAGCCGACCTGGACGGTGCCGCGCAGGGCCCGGTGGAAGGCGTGGCTGTGGGCGTTGGCGAGGCCGGGGATCGTCAGTCCGCGCAGCACCTCCGCGCCGGGCGGGGGCGTGGCCGCCCCCGTCCGGACGTCGGTGATCCGCCCGTCCGCGACCTCCAGGAGGACGCCGGACTCGACGACGGGGTCGGTCCAGGCGTGTTCCAGCCAGTAGGTGGCAGGGGTGGGGGTGGTCACCGGCACGCGAGGCCCTCCAGTACGTCGGCGAGTGCGCGGACTCCGGCGAGGCAGTCGTCCTCGGCGGCGGACTCGGCCGGGGAGTGCGAGACGCCGGTGGGGTTGCGCACGAACAGCATGGCGGTCGGGATGGAGGCGGACAAAATACCCGCGTCGTGTCCGGCGCCGGTGCCGAGGACGGGGACCTTGACGCCGTCGGCGGACGCCTCGCCGAGGATGCGGCCGATCTCGTCGCGCAGCGCGTGTCCGAACTCCACGATCGGGGTGAAGGACTCGCGGACGACGGCGAGGTCGACGCCCTGGCGGGCGGCGTGGGCGCGGGCGGCGGTCTCGATGCCGGCGACGACGGTGTCCAGGGACTCCTGGTCGGCGGCGCGGGCGTCGAGCCAGCCGCGGACGAGGGAGGGGATGGCGTTGACGCCGTTGGGCTCGACCGCGATCTTGCCGAAGGTGGCGACGGCGCCCGCGAGTTCGGCCTGCTCGCGGGCGGCGAGGACGGTCTCGGCGTACGGCAGCATCGGGTCGTGCCGGTCGACGAGCCGGGTGGTACCGGCGTGGTTGGCCTCGCCGTGGAAGTCGTACCGCCAGCGGCCGTGCGGCCAGATGGCGGAGGCGATGCCGACGGGGTCGCCGGACAGGTCGAGGGCGCGGCCCTGCTCGACGTGGAGTTCGACGAAGGCGCCGATGCGGGCGAGCCGCTCCGGGTCCGGGCCGATGCCCGCCGGGTCGTGGCCGGCCGCCTCCATCGCCTGGGGCAGGCTGACGCCGTCGGCGTCGCGCAGCTCGAAGGCCTTCTCCCGGGTCAGCTGTCCGGAGGTGAGGCGGGAGCCGACGCAGGCGAGGCCGAAGCGGGCGCCTTCCTCGTCGCCGAAGTTGACGATGGCGAGGGGGCGCCGGAAGGAGACGCCGCGGGCGCGGAGTTCGTCGAGCGCGGCGAAGGCGGAGACGACGCCGAGGGGGCCGTCGAAGGCGCCGCCGTCGGGGACGGAGTCGAGGTGGGAGCCGGTGACGACGGCGTCGCCGGCGGTGGGGTCGCCGAGCCAGGCCCACTGGTTGCCGTTGCGGTCGGTCTCGACGTCGAGGCGGCGGGCCTCGGCCTGCATCCGGAACCAGAGGCGGCAGTCGGCGTCGGCGCCGGTCCAGGCGTAGCGGCGGTATCCGCCCGAGGCGTCGCTGCGGCCGATGGGCCGCAGCGACGTCCACATGGCGTGGAAGGAGGCACTCACGCGGAGCCTTCCTCGGAACCGGTGCCGGTGCCGGTGTCGCCCTCGCGCATCGGGACGCGGACGCCGCGCTCGCCGGAGACGCGCTCGGCGATGTCGTAGCCGGCGTCGACGTGACGGATGACGCCCATGCCGGGGTCGTTGGTGAGCACGCGGCGGATCTTCTCGCCGGCGAGCGGGGTGCCGTCGGCGACGGTGACCTGGCCGGCGTGGATGGAGCGGCCCATGCCGACGCCGCCGCCGTGGTGGATCGACACCCAGGAGGCGCCGGAGGCCACGTTGACCATGGCGTTGAGCAGCGGCCAGTCGGCGATGGCGTCGGAGCCGTCGAGCATGGCCTCGGTCTCGCGGTACGGGGAGGCGACGGAGCCGCAGTCGAGGTGGTCGCGGCCGATGGCGAGCGGGGCGGCGAGTTCGCCGGAGGCCACCATGTCGTTGAAGCGCTCGCCGGCGCGGTCGCGCTCGCCGTAGCCGAGCCAGCAGATCCGGGCGGGCAGGCCCTGGAAGTGGACGCGCTCGCCGGCCATCTTGATCCAGCGGTGCAGCGACTCGTTCTCGGGGAAGAGGTCGAGGATCGCCTTGTCCGTCTTGTGGATGTCGGAGGCCTCGCCGGACAGGGCGGCCCAGCGGAACGGGCCCTTGCCCTCGCAGAAGAGGGGGCGGATGTACGCGGGGACGAAGCCCGGGAAGGCGAACGCGCGGTCGTAGCCGGCCAGCTGGGCCTCGCCGCGGATGGAGTTGCCGTAGTCGAAGACCTCGGCGCCGGCGTCCATGAAGCCGACCATGGCCTCGACGTGCTTGGCCATGGACTCGCGGGCGCGGGTGGTGAAGCCGGCCGGGTCCTTGGCGGCGGCGTCCGCCATGTCCTCGAACGCCATGCCCACCGGGAGGTAGGCCAGCGGGTCGTGGGCGGAGGTCTGGTCCGTCACGATGTCGATCGGGGCACCCTCGGCGAGCATCTGCGGGAGCAGGTCGGCGGCGTTGCCGAGGAGGCCGATGGACAGCGGGCGGCGGGCGTCGCGGGCCTCGGTGGCGAGCTGGAGGGCGTGCGCGAGGTTGTCGGCCTTGACGTCGAGGTAGCGGTGCTCGATGCGGCGCTCGATGGCGCGCGGGTCGCAGTCGACGCAGATCGCGACGCCGTCGTTCATGGTGACGGCGAGCGGCTGGGCGCCGCCCATGCCGCCGAGGCCGGCGGTCAGGGTGATGGTGCCGGCCAGGGTGCCGCCGAACTTCTTCGCGGCGACGGCGGCGAAGGTCTCGTAGGTGCCCTGGAGGATGCCCTGGGTGCCGATGTAGATCCAGGAACCGGCGGTCATCTGGCCGTACATGGTGAGGCCGAGGGCCTCCAGGCGCCGGAACTCCTCCCAGTTGGCCCAGTCGCCGACGAGGTTGGAGTTGGCGATGAGGACGCGCGGCGCCCACTCGTGGGTCTGCATGACGCCGACCGGACGGCCGGACTGGACGAGCATCGTCTCGTCCTGCTTGAGGGTGCGCAGGGTGCGCACCATGGCGTCGAACGAGCGCCAGTCGCGGGCGGCCTTGCCGGTGCCGCCGTAGACGACGAGCTTGTCGGGGTGCTCCGCGACCTCGGGGTCGAGGTTGTTCTGGAGCATCCGGAGGGCGGCCTCCTGCTGCCATCCCAGGGCGCTCAGTTCCGTACCGCGCGGGGCCCGTACGGGGCGGGGTCCTGACATGGCGAAGCCTCCTCGGTTATTCACTCTGGTATTCACATCCTGGCCCGCTGAATAGACTTAGTCAACAGCTGCGGCGGCGCCCCGCCCGGTGGTGGGATGGACGCATGGCCACCTCCCTCGGAACGACCTCGCCGAACCGCCGGGAACACGCTCGCGACCGCGCCGTGCGCGCCGCCGTCGCCCAAGGACTCCTCTCCGCCGAGGAGCCCGTCGCCGCCCTCCTCGACACGGCCGGCATCCGCGCCTCCGCCGCCGCCCTGACCAGCGCCTTCGCCGCCGTCACCGACGCCCCCGTCCTGCACGCCTTCGCCGTGAAGGCCGCCCCGCTCGTGCCCGTCCTGCGCCTGCTGTACGAGGCGGGCCTGGGCGCCGAGGTCGCGAGCCCCGGCGAACTGGCCCTGGCCCGGGCGGCCGGGGTGCCCCCGTCCCGTACCGTCCTCGACTCCCCCGCCAAGACCCACGCCGAGCTGCGCCAGGCCCTCGGCCTCGGCATCGCGGTCAACGCCGACAACCTCCAGGAACTGGCCCGGCTCGACGGCCTGCTCCCGTCCGCCGCCGGCGCCCCGCCCGTCGGACTCCGGGTGAACCCACAGGTCGGAGCCGGTGCGATCGGCGCGATGTCGACCGCCACCGCCACCTCCAAGTTCGGTGTCGCGCTGCGCGACGACGGCGCCCGCGAGGCCGTCGTCCAGGCGTATCTGGACCGCCCCTGGCTCACCCGGCTGCACACCCACACCGGCTCCCAGGGCGTCCCGCTCCCCCTCATGGCCGAGGGCGTCCGGGCGGCCTACGCGCTCGCCGAGGAGATCAACGACCGGGCCGGGCGCCGGCAGATCGACACCCTCGACATCGGCGGCGGCCTCCCGGTGAACTTCGCCTCCGACGAGGACACCCCGACCTACGCCGCGTACGCCGGGCTGCTCGCCGCCACCGTCCCCGGTCTGTTCGACGGGCGCTACGCGCTGGTCACCGAGTTCGGCCGGTCGCTGCTCGCCAAGCACGGCACCGTGCTGGCCCGGGTCGAGTACACGAAGACCTCCGGCGGCCGCCCCATCGCCGTCACCCACGCGGGCGTCCAGCTCGCCGTCCGCACCGTCTACGCCCCCGGCTCCTGGCCGCTGCGGATCCTCGCCTACGACGCGGAGGGCCGGCCCCGCGCGGGCGAGCCGGCGGTCGTCCAGGACGTGGCCGGACCCGCCTGCTTCGCCGGGGACCTGCTGGCCACCGGGCGCGCGCTGCCGCCGCTGCGGCCGGGCGACGTGGTGGCGGTGCCGGACACCGGCGCGTACTACTTCGCCCACCACTACGCGTACAACAGCCTGCCCCGGCCCGCCGTGTACGGATTCACCCGGGCGGCCGAGGGCGGCACGGTCTTCAGCCTGGTCCGCCGGGCCCAGACCCTCGACGAGATCGTGGCGGAATCGGGCGGCGGCCGGCCGGACGCGCTGACGGCATGACCTTGCGCCCGGGCGGCGGCGGTGCTCCCGTGGATCCATGACAGCAAGCACCTCGGTGGTCGTGGAACGGAAGGTGGCCGCCTCGCCCGGGCGTGTCTGGCTGATGATCACCGACCTGCCCGGACTGCCCCGGCTGCTGTCCGCCGTCGACCGGGTCGAGGTGCTGACCCAGGGCGGCTTCGCGGTCGGCACCCGCTGGCGCGAGACCCGGCGGACGCTGGGCCGGCAGGCCACCGAGGAGCTGACGGTGACGATCTGCGAACCGGCCGAGCGGTACGTCACGGTGGCCGACTCGGGCGGCATGCACTACGCGTGCGAGCTCGCCCTCGCGCCCGACGGGCCGCTCGCCCGCGCCACCGCGACCACCCTGCGCCTCACGTACACCGCCCGCCCCGGCTACGACCGCGCCCCGACGCCGCTCACCCGGCTGCTCGGGCGGCTCGGGACGCGGGTGATGGCGCGCTCGCTCGCGCGGGACCTGGAGGAGATCGCGCGGGCGGTGGAGACCCGGGGCTGAGGCCGCTCCTCCGGATCCGCTGACAAATTCCTCTGGAAAATGCCAGAACTCCTGCCCGGGAGCGCGACGTTGAGTAGCGTCACCGTTACTGCCGTACGCCCGTACGCCGCATCGGGAGGGGATCTCGCGTGCCCGGAATCGACGAGTGTCTTCAGGAGGCCATGAGCCTGCCGGGGGCGCGCGGGGCCTGGCTGGTCGACTGGACCAGTGGTCTGGCCCTCGGGTCGGCGGGCGAATCCCCGGTCGGCGACCACGAGACGACCGCCGCCGAGAGCGCCGAATTGGCCCGCGCGGCGGCCGAGTTCGAGTCACCGGCGGGAACGGGCGACGGCGCGTTACCACCCGAGGCCGGCGCCCCGCCGGTCGAGGACCTGATCGTCAGCACCCGCGTCGGGTACCACGTGATCCGCTTCGTCGAGACCGACTTCGACAGCAGTGTCTTCCTGCATCTCTGGCTGGACCGCTCCACCGGCAACCTCGCACTCGCCCGCATCCGGCTGGGCGACCTCGCCGAGAGGCTGGTCCTCGGATGAGCGCGCTCCCCCCGATACGCCCGGTCCGCGTCGACTCCCCCGCCTTATCTTCCTTACCTTCCTTACCTTCCTTACCTGCCTCGGCTGCCTTACCCCCCTTATCCGCACCGCCTCCCTCCCCCGCCATCCCCGCTTTTCCGGCCGCCCCCGCCTTCTCCGCGGCCCCCGCTCCCCCCTCGCTTCCGGCGGCCACCCCCGTCTCCCCCATGCTGCTGCGGCTCACCGCCGAGAAGGCCACCGGCGCCCTGTTGCGCGACCACGGCACCCTCTACCTCGTCGACGGCCGCGTCGTGCACGCCGAAAGCCCCAGCTCCCCCGGCGTCGACGTCCTCCTCGCCGCCGCCGGCCGGCTGCCCCGCGAAGGCTGGGACGACGCCGTGAACCAGGCGGGCGCGCGCGGCACCGTCGGCCGCTTCCTCGTCGACAGCGGCCGGCTGCACGACGGGGAACTGGAGATCTGCCACCTGGAGGCCGTCTTCGACGCCGCGTTCTTCGCCCTCGGACCCGCGAGCGGCCCGACCCGCTTCCGGTACGGGGCGGCGCACTGGTTCGGCGCGGTGCGCCCGGTCGCCACCGAGGCCGTGGAACGCGAGACGCTGCGCCGCCGCGACCTCCTCGACAGCGTCTGGCCGTACCCCGCCGTCGACACCGCGCCCGTGGTCCCCCGCCCCGTCGCCCCCGGCCAGCCCGTCGGCACCCGGCACCGGGCCCTGCTCGCGGCGGCCGACGGCGTACGGACCCCGGCGGACATCGCCCGGGTGCTCGGGCGGCCCGCGTTCCACACGCTGCTGGACGTACGACGGCTCGCCGCGGCCGGTCTGGTGGAAACCCCTCACGAAGCGGCGCCCCCCGCCCCGCCCCCGGTGCCCGCCTGGGTCGGCGAGGTCGCCACCCCCGACCCCGACGTCGCCTTGCTCCGCCGGCTCCGTGACGCCCTGGAGGCAGCCCTGTGATGAGGCGTGCCCTGCGCCTGCGCGCCGAGAGGAGACAAATGATGACTGCGGAGGCCGAGGTGCTCGGCGAGCTGAGACGGCTGCGGGCCCGGCTGCCCCAGCTCACCGGGGCCCTGGCGGCCAGCATCGACGGACTGGTGCTCGCCCGGGACGCCGTCGACGCCGAGGCGGAGAGCGTGGCCGCGCTGACCGCCGCCGCGCTGGGCGTCGGGCAGCGGCTCGCGGACACCACCGGACAGGGCGGCTTCAAGGAGCTGCTCGTCCGGGGCGAGAACGGCTACGTGGCGACGTACGCGGCGGGCGGCTCGGCCGTGCTGACGCTGCTCGCCGAACCCCGGATCAACGTCGGCCGGCTCCACCTGGAGGCCCGCCGGTCCAGCGCCCGCATCGCCGAGCTGGTGGACGGCGCGCTGGAACGCAGAGACCTGAACTGACCACCCGGCCACCGGTCGACCGGCCGGCCACCGGCAGGTCGGCCACACCAGAGAACGACGACACCCACGGAAAGAAGAACGGAACCACACCATGGCGAACACCGAGACCTCCCTCAAGGAAGCCGCCCAGATCGAAGGCGCGATCGGCGCGGCGCTCGTCGACTACACGAGCGGCATGGCCCTCGGCACGATAGGCGGCGGCAAGGACCTCGACCTGAACGTCGCGGCGGCCGGCAACACGGACGTCGTCCGGGCGAAGGTCCGCGCGATGGAGATGCTGGGGCTCAGCGACGAGATCGAGGACATCCTCATCACCTTGGGCAGCCAGTACCACCTGCTCCGGCTGCTCAAGACCCGCGGCGCGAACGGTCTCTTCCTGTACCTGGCGCTGGACAAGGGCCGGGCGAACCTGGCGATGGCCCGCCACCAGCTGAAGAAGATCGAGAGCGAGCTGGAGATCTGACCCCGGACGCCCCCCCATGGGCCGTGGCCCCGGCCGGTCGGCGATGAGCCGGCCGACCGTCCGGGGTCACGGCCACCCCCCACGTCCAGGGACAGCGACTCCAGCGACTCAGCGACTCCGACGACTCCGGCGACTTCGGCGCCCCCAGGGGTCAGTCGACGAACAGACCGCGCGTCGCCGCGCGCGTGTCGAACTCCTCCAGGCGCGCCTGCGCGTCCGGCAACTCGTCCGCCATCGCCTCCAGGAGCACCCGGCCCAGCAACATCGGCGCGCAGGCCGTGTCGAAGGCGAGGCCGGTGCCGACGGGGGCCGGGATGAGCAGGTCGCTGTGGGCGGCGACGGGGGCGAAGGCGGACTCGGCGACCGTCACCACGGTGAGCCCGGACGTACGGGCATATGCCAGCGCGTCGACGACCTCGCGCGGATGGCGCGGCAGCGCGAAGCACAGGAGCGTCGACGCCCCGGCGCGGACGACCGCGTCGATCCGGTCCTCCAGCATCGAGCCGCCCTCGTCGAGCAGCCGTACGTCGGGGTGGACCTTGCCCGCGAAGTACGCGAAGCCGCGCGCCTGCGAGGAGGCGGCCCGCAGACCGAGCACGGGCAGCGGGCGGGAGGCGGCGAGCAGCCGGCCGGCCCGTACGACGGGCGCGGGGTCGGCGAGGAGGTCGGCGAGGTGCCTCAGGTTCTCGATCTCGCCGAGCACGGCCTGCTGGTACTCGTTGTGGCCGACGGTCTCCTCGGGGGCCGCGGGCACGCTCTCGCGCAGATGCCGGCGCAGCGCCGGATAGCCGTCGAAGCCGAGCGCGACCGCGAAACGGGTGACGGACGGCTGGCTCACCCCGGCCAGGTCGGCCAGCTCCACACTGGACAGGAACGGCACGTCGGCGGCCCGCCGCACCATGCAGTGCGCGATCCGCCGCTGTGTCGGCGTGAGCCGGTGCCCTTCGAACAGCGTCTGCAGCCGTCCAGCGGGACTGTCGTTCATGCCGTCCCCCTCCCCTTCCACCTGCCGACTATTCATGCACCAAGAACTCTGCATAAGCATATGCAGTCGGCGGGCGCGAGGGAGCCCGGACGTACGGATGGACGCATAGCCGCAGGGGCGCGTGGAAACGGGCGGGCCCGCGGAAAGAGAGCGCGGGGGCCGCCGTCCCCTGCCGGGCGGTGCCGGGCAGAGGTCGGGACGACGGCGGTCCCCGCGAGCGGACGCGGGGCCCGGGTCAGGACCGGGGGCCCGCGTCGGACGGCGTACCAGGAGATCCGGGAGCCGCTCCGGAGGCCCGTGACGCCGACGAGGAACACTCTCCCGCCGTCGTGTTACGCGGGCGCTGCGGGCGCGTGTCGCGCGCGTACCGTTCGTGTGACGTACACGCGCGGGGGCGTACGGAGTCGTACGGGGCGACGCCACGCGCGTAGACATACGAGACGGGGCGGCCGGTGCCCGAAAGCCCCGCCGCCCCGTCTCGTACCGCTCTGTGTCTCTGCGGCGCCGTGGCGCCGTACCGCTCTCGCGCTGTACCGCTGTACCGCTTACTTCACGCCGGGGTTCGCGGCCAGGAAGGCCAGCAGGTCCTGGCGGCTGACCACGTCGGTCGGCTTGCCCTCGACGAGGACGATCGCCGCGTCCGCGTCGCCGAGCACCGCCATCAGGTCGGCGACCGGCTCGCCCGAGCCGACCTGCGGCAGCGGCGCGGACATGTGGTCGCCCAGCGGGTCCTCCAGGGACGCCTTCTGGTTGAACAGGGAGCTGAGCAGCTCGCGCTCGACGACCGAGCCGACGACCTCGGCGGCCATGACGTCGGGGTGACCGGCGCCCGGCTTCACGATCGGCATCTGGGAGACGCCGTACTCGCGCAGCACCTCGATGGCCTGGCCGACGGTCTCGTCCGGGTGCATGTGGACGAGCGAGGGCAGACCGTGCGTCTTGTGGCCGAGCACGTCCGCGACGGTGGCGGAGGTGGTGTCCTCCAGGAAGCCGTAGTCGGCCATCCACTCGTCGTTGAAGATCTTCGAAAGGTACCCGCGGCCCGAGTCCGGAAGCAGCACGACGACCACGTCGTCCGGGCCCAGCTCCTTGGCGACCTCAAGGGCGGCGACGACCGCCATGCCGCAGGAGCCGCCGACGAGCAGGCCCTCCTCCTTGGCGAGGCGGCGGGTCATCTGGAAGGCGTCCTTGTCGGACACGGCGACGATCCGGTCCGTGACGGTCCGGTCGTACGCGGTCGGCCAGAAGTCCTCGCCGACGCCCTCGATCAGGTACGGACGGCCGGAGCCGCCGGAGTAGACCGAGCCCTCCGGGTCGGCGCCGATGACCTCGACCCCACCCTCGCTGGCCTCCTTGAGGTAGCGGCCGGTGCCGGTGATGGTGCCGCCGGTGCCGACGCCCGCGACGAAGTGGGTGATCTTCCCCTCCGTCTGCTCCCACAACTCGGGACCGGTGGTCTCGTAGTGCGAGCGCGGGTTGTTCGGGTTCGAGTACTGGTCGGGCTTCCAGGCACCGGGCGTCTCACGGACCAGACGGTCGGAGACGTTGTAGTACGAGTCCGGGTGCTCCGGGTCGACCGCGGTCGGGCAGACCACGACCTCGGCGCCGTACGCGCGCAGGACGTTGATCTTGTCCGTCGAGACCTTGTCCGGGCAGACGAAGATGCACTTGTAGCCCTTCTGCTGGGCCACGATCGCCAGGCCGACTCCGGTGTTGCCGGAGGTGGGCTCGACGATGGTGCCACCCGGCTGGAGAGCACCGCTCTCCTCGGCGGCCTCGATCATGCGGACCGCGATGCGGTCCTTGACCGAGCCACCGGGGTTGAAGTACTCCACCTTGGCCAGGACGGTCGCCTGGATGCCGGCGGTCACGTTGTTGAGCTTCACCAGCGGGGTGTTGCCGACGAGGCTGATCATCGAATCGTGGAATTGCACCGTAGTCTCCGGGGTCTCCGTAATGGTGCAGCCAGCGTATTCGCTGGAATGCGTAGGCGGAGCCGCTTCCGGGGCAGTAGACGACAAGACGGCTTCACTACGACGTACGGGAGGTGACGGCCCCGATGTCCAGGGCGAGGGTGGCACGGCGGATCGCGGCGGGCGCGGCGTACGGCGGCGGGGGCATCGGGCTGCTCGGAGTGGCCGCGGTGGGCGTGCTGCTCGCCGAGGCGGCGCTGGCCCGGCGGTCGGTCGGGACCGGCGTGGCGCCGCTGCCACCGGGGCCGGACGGACGCTACGGGCAGGCATATGACGAGGAGCCCCCGCTGCGGCTGGCCCTTCTGGGTGATTCCACCTCGGCCGGCCAGGGCGTGCGGCGCACCGGGCAGACCCCGGGAGCGCTGCTCTCCTCGGGCCTGGCGGCGGTGGCCGAGCGGCCGGTGGACCTGCGGGTCGTGGCCCTGCCCGGGGCGCGCTCGGACGATCTGGAACGGCAGGTGTCGCTGCTGCTCGCCGGGCCGCACGGGGCGCCCGACGTGTGCGTGATCATGATCGGCGCCAACGACGTCACCCACCGGGTACCCGCCACCGAGTCGGTGCGCTGCCTGGCGGCGGCGGTACGGCGGCTGCGCGCGGCGGGCTCGGAGGTCGTCGTCGGCACCTGCCCGGACCTCGGCACGATCGAGCCGGTCTACCAGCCGCTGCGCTGGCTGGCCCGGCGGGCCTCGCGGCAGCTGGCGGCGGCGCAGACGATCGTGGTCGTGGAGCACGGCGGGCGGACGGTGTCGCTGGGCGACCTGCTGGGGCCGGAGTTCGCGGCCAACCCGCGCGAGATGTTCGGGGTGGACAACTTCCACCCGTCGGCGGAGGGCTACGCGACGGCGGCCATGGCGGTCCTGCCGACCGTCTGCGCGGCGCTCGGCATCTGGCCGGAGCCGGAGCGGATCGAGCCGGCCCGGCGCGAGAACCTGCTGCCGGTGGCGCAGGCGGCGGCCGAGGCGGCGAGCGAGGCGGGCACGGAGGTGGCCGGTACGGAGGTGGCGACCGCCCGCGCGCCCTGGGCACTCCTCAAGCACCGCAGGCGCCGCCGGCTGCCCCTGCCGAACGGCATCGGGAACGGCCACGGCAAGGGGAACGGGAACGGGAACGGTTCCGGCCACGGGAATGAAAAGGGGCGCGGGAGCGGTAAGAGGAAAGGAGCCGGGAACGGGAACACGGCCAAGCGTTCGCCCGGCTCCGAGGGCTCCGACGGCCCCGGGAAACCGGGCGCGGCCGGGGGCTCGTCCGGGGAACGGGAGGAGCCCCTCTCCCAGGACACCTGAGCGAGCGCTTAGAAAAGAGGCCCGCATCACACGCCAAGGCCGGTGACCCCGTGCGGTACGTACGGGTAACTTCCCTTTCTGTCCACCCACTCCGCATTTTTCTGGAGCCGTGATGCCCGAAGCCGTCATCGTCTCGACCGCCCGCTCTCCGATCGGCCGGGCCTTCAAGGGCTCCCTCAAGGACCTGCGGCCCGACGACCTGACCGCCACGATCATCCAGGCCGCGCTCGCCAAGGTCCCCGAGCTGGACCCGCGCGACATCGACGACCTGATGCTCGGCTGCGGTCTGCCGGGTGGTGAGCAGGGCAACAACCTGGGCCGGATCGTGGCCGTGCAGATGGGCATGGACCACCTCCCGGGCTGCACCATCACCCGCTACTGCTCCTCCTCGCTGCAGACCTCGCGGATGGCCATGCACGCCATCAAGGCGGGCGAGGGCGACGTCTTCATCTCGGCCGGTGTCGAGATGGTCTCGCGCTTCGTGAAGGGCAACTCCGACTCGCTGCCGGACACGCACAACCCGCTCTTCGCCGAGGCCGAGGCCCGCACCAAGGCCACCGCCGAGTCCGAGGGCTCGACCTGGCACGACCCGCGCGAGGACGGCCTGGTCCCCGACGCGTACATCGCCATGGGCCAGACCGCCGAGAACCTGGCGCGCTGGAAGGGCGTCACCCGCCAGGACATGGACGAGTTCGGCGTCCGCTCGCAGAACCTCGCCGAGGAAGCCATCAAGAAGGGCTTCTGGCAGCGCGAGATCACCCCGGTGACGCTGCCGGACGGCACGATCGTGTCGCAGGACGACGGCCCGCGCGCCGGCGTCACCCTGGAGGGCGTCTCCGGCCTGAAGCCGGTCTTCCGCCCCGACGGCCTGGTCACCGCCGGCAACTGCTGCCCGCTGAACGACGGCGCCGCCGCGCTCGTGATCATGTCCGACACGAAGGCGCGCGAGCTGGGCCTGACCCCGCTGGCCCGCATCGTCTCCACCGGCGTCTCCGCGCTCTCCCCCGAGATCATGGGCCTCGGCCCGGTCGAGGCGTCGAACCAGGCCCTGAAGCGGGCCGGTCTGACCACGAACGACATCGACCTGGTCGAGATCAACGAGGCGTTCGCCGCGCAGGTCATCCCGTCCTACCGCGACCTGGGCTTCGACCTGGACAAGGTCAACGTCAACGGTGGCGCGATCGCCGTCGGCCACCCCTTCGGCATGACCGGCGCCCGCATCACCGGCACCCTCATCAACAGCCTCCAGTTCCACGACAAGCAGTTCGGCCTGGAGACGATGTGCGTGGGCGGCGGCCAGGGCATGGCGATGGTGATCGAGCGGCTGAGCTGAGCCGGAGCGAAGGGTAGGGGTCGCCCGAGGAACGAGGGCGGCACCTGCCCGCAGCGGTGGCGAAGCTCGGCGCGACCGAAGAAGAGGGCGGCTGAGCTGAGCCGGAGCGGAGGGTAGGGGTCGCCCGAGGAACGAGGGCGGCACCTGCCCGCAGCGGTGGCGAAGCTCGGCGCGACCGAAGAAGAGGGCGGCTGAGCCAGGTTCGCGGCAGCCCGCTGAACACCCTTCGAACCGCGCGGAATCGACCGGGACCGACGCCCCGTAACCAGACGACTACGAGGCGAACCCTCCCGCGTCCAAGCCGTGACCGAATCTCCCCCAGGATGTGACATACGTCCTGGGGGAGAGTCGTTTTCCCAGGTCAGCACGGTTTCAGGACCAAACACCCGGCCGAAATACCTGCCCATTTCGTGACGTAATGCACTGACAACCGGAGCAACCTCACCGCAAGCTGATGTAGGAAGTCGGGGGATCGACTCGGAATCGGGAGTACGTCAGTGAGCGCACTGTCTCTTGCCCTGCTGGTGAGCACGGCCGCCGCAACGGCTGTGGGCGCCGCCGCTCTGCACGCCGCCCGGGGTCTCCGTCAGCAGATCACCGCGCTGCGCGGCGAACTCGCCGCCGAGCGGGGCGTCTCCGTCCCGCAGGCGCGCCAGTCGCACGCCGCGGAGATACGGGCCGCGGTCGCCGAGGCGCTCGCCGAGGAGCGGGAGCGGGAGCTGGCCGAGGCGCGGGCGTTCTGGGCCGCGCAGGAGGCCCGGGACGCCGCCGACGCCCCGTCGCTGCTGGGCGGGCTCGCCGGGCCCGCCGACGACGGTCCGTACTACGTGCCGCGCCAGGCCGACTTCGTGGGCCTGGAGGCGATGGCCCTGGAGGCCATGGAGGCGGAGGCCGCCGCGCTCGACAACCGGGAGACCCGGGAGGCGCTGGACGCCTTCGACGCGCTCGACGGTCTCGACACACTGGAGGACCTGCCCGAGCTGACCGGCGCCGGCGACTACGCGGAGGACTCCCCCGAGCTGGCCGCGGCTCGTCGCCGGCACCCCTCGCACCCGGACTTCGTGCCCGTCCGCACCCCGGTGGCGACCGACCACGAGCGCACCGTGGACCGCCTGGAGGAGCTGGCCGAGACCGGTACGGCGCTGACCGACGTGCGTCCCGGCCCGCTGGGCACGCTGGACGTGTACGTCTTCGCCGACGGCACCACGCTCTGCATGACGCCGGGTCACCGCGAGACGGCCGAGCGTCTCGCGGAGGCGCTGCGGGCCGGGCGTACCCCGGTCCTGCTCGGCGGCTCGGGTGTCTCGGGGGCGTACGCGCTCACGTTCTCGTACGGCGAGAGCGCCGAGGACACCGTCTACATCCTCGCGGACCGCGTGATCGCCAGTTTCTGACGGGCTCTGAGAGCCCGGGGCCCCGCTCACGGCCCCAGGGCCTCGCTCCGGCCCCCAGGAGCCCCGCTCACGACCTCAGAGCCCTGCCCGGGCCTCCGCCTCCCGTACCAGCCGCACGGCCTCGTCCAGCGCCCCCTCAGGGGCCCCGGGCGGGGCCGTGCGGAGTGTTTCGGCCAGATCCGCGGCGGCGACCGCCAGTTGGTCGGCGACCGCGAAGACGCCGGCGTCGGGCATCGTCCGCGGCTCGCGGTCCGGGAACTCCAGCCGCTGCGCCCGGTCGGCCAGTTCCCTGGCGAGCGCCAGGCCCTCCGCCGCGGCCCCGCGCTGCAGGCGGCTCTGCGGGGCGGCCCGCAGCCGGTCGGCGAAGCGTTCCGCGGCGGTGGTCAGTTCAGTCGTATCGCGCACCCGGCCGACCCTATGCGCCCCGCCCGGCCCCCCGCCAAACGGCCCCCGAACCGCCCCCGGAACACCCCGTGACGCGGAAGGGCCCGCCCGGCGGCTGCCGGACGGGCCCCTCCCCCGCTCATGGGGACGCGGCGGGTCAGTCGTCGCCCTGAAGGATCGACAGGAGGCGCAGCGCCTCCAGGTAGATCCACACCAGCGTCATGGTCAGACCGAAGGCGGCCAGCCAGGACTCCTCGCGCGGAGCGCCGTAGGTGATGCCGTCCTCGACCTGCTTGAAGTCGAGGGCGAGGAAGCAGGCACCGAGGATGATGCCGATGATGCCGAAGACGATGCCGAGGCCGCCGGAGCGGAAGCCCAGGCCGTCGCCGCCGCCGAAGAGCGAGAACAGCAGGTTGACGGCCATGAGCAGCACGAAGCCCATCGCGGCGGCCATCACGAAGCCGTAGAAGCGGCGGGTGACGCGGATCCAGCGCATCTTGTAGGCGATCAGCACGCCGGCGAAGACCGCCATGGTGCCGAGGACCGCCTGGGTGACCACGCCGTCGGCGATGTACGTCGAGACGGCGGCGGAGATCACGCCGAGGAAGACGCCCTCGAAGGCCGCGTAGCCCAGGATCAGGGCCGGGCTGGGCCGGCGCTTGAACGACTGGACCAGCGACAGCACGAACGCGACGAGCGCGGCGCCGATGGCGATGCCGTAGGACTTGTTGATGTTCGCCGGGTCGACCGGCAGCAGCAGCCAGGACGCGATGGCGGTGACCACGACCGTGCCGAGCGTGATGGCCGTGCGGCTCACCACGTCGTCGATCGTCATCACGTCGCCGCGGACCTGCTGCGGGGCGCCGAACCGGGTGTCCTGCGTCGCGTACGGGTTGGTCCCGTACGGGTTCGCGGTGCCCTCGGCGTAGGGGTTGCCGGTGGGGTACGGGGTCGTTCCGACGGCGGGGCCCCCGGCCTGCGACTGCTGCGGCCCGAAGCCCGCGGAGCCGTTGTCGCGGCTGAACCCCCGTCGCGAGAAGACCGGGTTGCTGCTCCTCATCTCACTCCTCCATGGCCGCACGGCGCGGCACTGCGACCAGAGTAATGCGAAGGCAAAAGAAACTCTCTCGTGCTGCGGGAGGATCTTCATCACGAATCGAGCAGCGGAGCTCCCCCGAGGCTCCCCCTTGAAGGGGGAGCCAGGGAGCGGTGCGAGGAGGTACGACGGCGGTACGAGTGACCCGAGATGCCCCGAGGTGTGTCGGTCGGGGAATGTGCCCGGAACCGGATTCGAACCGGTACGGCCCGAAGGCCAGCGAGGTTTAAGCTCGCCGTGTCTGCATTCCACCATCCGGGCGTGGCGCGAAGCCCCGCGTTGGCACACGAGCCTATCGGGGCGGCGTCGCTCGATCAGAGGAACCGCTACCCGATGTTGTCTTATTTTATTGACAGCTGAGGGTGCGTCAGCACAGGTGGAGGCCCCTGGCGAAGGGGAACAGGGATCGCGGCAGCAAAGTCGTCGCCTTCGGATTGACGGAAACTCGCCGCCCGCCCGGGACGACCTTGTCACCTCGGCCCCGCCGGGCCGGGCCCCCGGGGCCGGTCTTCCGCCCCTCGCCCGTGATCACGGCATGCGGTGCGCCCCTTGATCACGTCTCAGGGTTCCTGTCATACCTCAGGAGGAGGGGCCACCCGCGCGGTGCGACTCCAGACTGCCCCAGGAACGGGCATGTGGACGGACGATCCGGGCTCTAACGCTCGACACGATGGAGTGGTTCCCGAACAAGCCGGATTGACCCCGATGGACAGGAGTCCTCGCCGTGACCACCACTCCCACCGTGCCCCGCTCGACCGCGGTGGCCGCACGTGCCACCGACCTCTCCAAGGTCTACGGACACGGCGAGACCCAGGTGGTCGCGCTCGACCGCGTCAGCGTCGACTTCCGGCAGGGCGAGTTCACCGCGATCATGGGCCCCTCGGGCTCCGGCAAGTCGACCCTGATGCACTGCGTGGCCGGCCTCGACTCGTTCAGCTCCGGCTCCGTCCGGATCGGCGACACCGAGCTGGGCAACCTGAAGGACAAGCAGCTCACCCAGCTGCGCCGGGACAAGATCGGCTTCATCTTCCAGGCGTTCAACCTGCTGCCGACGCTGACCGCGATGGAGAACATCACCCTTCCGATGGACATCGCGGGCCGCAAGCCCGACAAGGAGTGGGTGGAGCGGGTCATCGACATGATCGGTCTGTCCGGCCGGCTGTCCCACCGCCCCTCGCAGCTCTCCGGCGGCCAGCAGCAGCGGGTGGCCGTGGCCCGCGCGCTGGCCTCCAAGCCCGAGATCATCTTCGGTGACGAGCCGACCGGAAACCTCGACTCGCGCTCCGGCGCCGAGGTCCTCGGTTTCCTGCGCAACTCGGTGCGCGAGCTCGGCCAGACCGTGGTGATGGTGACCCACGACCCGGTCGCCGCCGCCTACTCGGACCGCGTCGTCTTCCTCGCGGACGGCCGGATCGTCGACGAGATGATCCACCCGACGGCGGACGACGTGCTCGACCGCATGAAGGCGTTCGACGCCAAGGGCCGTACGAGCTGAGCCAGGAGCCGTAGCCGGCCGAGCGAAGCCGGACCGGACGCCAGGCCGGGCCCCCGCGGCCCGGCCCCGCCCCGTTCCCGCCGCTCCCCCGCGCCCGGCTCCCCTCCTCGTACCCCCGTCACCCCTTCCGTTCCGGATTCCGGATTCGGGACCCAGGACCCAGGACTCAGGACCTCCCATGTTCCGCACCGCCCTGCGCAATGTGCTCGCGCACAAGGCCAGGCTGCTGATGACCGTGCTCGCCGTCATGCTCGGCGTGGCCTTCGTCTCCGGCACCCTCGTCTTCACCGACACCCTCTCCGCCGCCTTCCGCAACCAGTCCGCCAAGAGCTACGACGACGTCGCCGTCGCCGTCACCGCCCCGCTGAACACGGGTGACCCGGCGGCCTCCTCCGGCCTGTCCGAGCGGACCCGGCAGAAGATCGCCGCGCTCGACGGCGTCGCCGAGGTCACCGGCCGCGTCACCGGCTTCGCCGGCGTGCCCGACAAGAACGGCAAGCTGATCGGCGTCGGCTGGTCCAACAAGGGCACCAACTTCGTCGCCGGCAAGGACGGCAAGGACGCCTCGTTCGCGTTCGCCTCCGGCACCGGCCCGGTCGCGGACGACGAGATCGCCCTCGACCAGGACACCGCGACCAAGGGCGGCTACCAGGTCGGCGACCGGGTCCGGGTGGCCACCACCGGGCCCGTCAAGACGTACACCCTGACCGGTGTGTTCACCACCGAGGACGGCGCCGTGAGCGCCGGCGGCAGCCTCGTCCTGTTCGACACCAAGGTCGCCCAGCGGCTCTTCGCGAAGCCGGACACCTTCCAGGAGATCACCGTGCGCGCCGAGTCCGGCGCCGACGCGGACAAGATCCTGGCCGCCGTGAAGCCGCTCGTCGGCGACACCGCCGACGCCAAGACCGGTCAGGACCTCGCCGACGAGCAGGCCCGGGACATCGAGTCCAGCATGGGCACGCTCAATCAGATGCTGCTCGGCTTCGCCGGCATCGCGCTCTTCGTCGGCATCTTCCTGATCTCCAACACCTTCACCATGCTGGTCGCCCAGCGCACGAAGGAACTCGCGCTGATGCGCGCCGTCGGCGCCTCGCGCAAGCAGATCACCCGCTCCGTGCTCGCGGAGGCCGGTCTGGTCGGCCTGGTCGCCTCCGTGATCGGCTTCGGCCTCGGCATCGGCCTCGCCGCCGGACTGCGCTCCGCCATGGCCGCGTTCGAGCTGAAGGTGCCGGCCGGCAACCTGGTCATCGGTGCCACTCCGCTGGTCTCGGCGCTCGCCGTCGGCGTCCTCGTCACCATGCTGGCCGCCTGGCTGCCGGGCCGCCGCGCCGCGAAGATCCCGCCGGTCGCCGCCATGAGCAGCGTCCACGCGGTCGCCACCACCAAGTCCCTGGTCGTCCGCAACACCATCGGCGCGATCCTCACCGCGCTCGGCGTGGTCGGTGTCGTCCTCGGCGCCGGCAAGGGCGGCAGCGACGGCCGCACGTTCATCGCCGGCGGCGCGTTCCTCGCCCTCCTCGGCGTGATCGTGCTGATCCCGCTGCTGTCCCGCCCGATCATCGCGCTCGCCCGTCCGCTGCTCAACGCGTTCGGTGTCGCGGGCAAGCTGTCCGGCCAGAACGCGGTCCGCAACCCGCGCCGCACCGGCGCCACCGCCTCCGCGCTCGCCATCGGCCTCACCCTGGTGACCGGTCTCTCGGTGGTCGGCGCCTCGGCCGGCGGCGCCATGGACCGGGCGACCACCGACCAGATCAAGGCCGACTACATGATCGCCATGGCCAGCGGCGACGGCCTCAGCCAGGCCGCCCTGGACGCCGTGGCGAAGACCCCGGGGGCCACCGCGGTCTCGCCGCAGCAGGCCGGCTGGTTCGACCTGGAGAAGGGCGGCTTCGCGTCCGTCTCCGGTGTCGCCCCGGACGCCATCGGCAAGGTGCTCAAGCTGGACGTCACGGAGGGCTCGCTCGACTCCCTCGCGAAGGGCGAGATCGGCGTCGAGGACAAGACCGCGAAGAAGCGCGGCTGGAAGGTCGGCGACACCGTCAAGGTCACCTTCGCCGACAAGAAGAAGGGCGAGGTCACGGTCGGCGCGGTCTACGCGGACAGCGACTTCGTCTCGCCGATCATCGTGGACGCCAAGGTCCTCAACGCGCACGACACCCAGCCGTACATCCCGCAGATCCTCGTCAAGATGGACGGCGGCCCGTCGGACGCGGCCGAGAAGGCCGTGATGAAGTCGCTCGGCGACAACCCGGCGATGACGGTGATGGACAAGAAGGACATCCGTGACACCTTCAGCGGCGCCATCGGCATGATGCTGAACATCATGTACGGCCTGCTGGCGATGGCCCTGCTCATCGCGGTCCTCGGTGTCGTCAACACGCTGGCGATGTCGGTCTTCGAGCGGCAGCAGGAGATCGGCATGCTGCGCGCGATCGGTCTCGACCGGCGCCGCGTGAAGCGGATGGTCCGTCTGGAGGCCGTGGTCATCAGCCTCTTCGGCGCGGTCGTCGGCATCGGCCTCGGCTCGTTCCTGGGCTGGGCGGTCGGCGAGACGATCAAGGGCAGCCTGCCGGACTACGCGCTGGTCGTGCCGTGGGGCCGGGTCGGGATCTTCCTGCTGCTCGCCGGACTGGTGGGCGTGCTGGCCTCCCTGTGGCCGGCCCGCAGCGCCGCGAAGCTGAACATGCTGCAGGCCATCAAGGCGCAGTAGCTCCTCCGCTGTACGGACGGCCGGCGGGCCGGGTCCCTCACCAGGGACCCGGCCCGCCGGCCTTTCGCGGGTACGCGCGCGTACGGGGCTCAGCCGCCCGCGCAGTACTCCATCAGGCGGTCGTGGTTCGCCCGGTACTGGTCGTACAGCGCCGCCACGTCGATCTTCAGCAGCGTCTCGTCGTTCGCCCGCAGCGCCGGGTACGAGTAGTTGTGGCTGCCGGTCCACACCAGCTTGCTGCCGGGCACCCCGGCGTACGTGCCCTCCACCATCAGGTACTTGGAGTGCAGCCCGGCCTTGGCCGTGTCCGCGCCCCGGTCCTCGTAGCACTGCACCCGCCGGGTGAGCCTGCCGGACAGGATCGACTCGACACCCGCGCCCGTCGAGCCGGGCGTGCCGTCGTGCGCGAGATACACGCCGCAGCCGGCGTTCTTCAGGTCGACGAGCTTGCTCGCCACCTCGCGGCGGGTGAAGAGGTTGGCGGCCATCCGGACCTGGGTGCCGCCCGCGCAGTCGACGTTGTCGAGGATCAGCTTGACGGTGTCGGTGCTCGCGTCGGCGTCGTATGCGGTGCCCGGGGCCTCCTTGCGCGGGAAGAAGTAGGCCTTGTACGGGCCGCTGGCCGGCGTCTTGTAGTAGTGGTCGAGGCCGGCCCCGGCGGTGCCGTAGGACAGCAGGTCGGCGAAGTAGTCCTGATAGACGCCGTAGAGGCCGCTGTCGACGATGGTGACGGCGTTGTTGAACAGGTCGGTGCGCTGGACGCCGGTCAGGTTGGCCGAGGACTGCACGACGACGTTCTTCGCCCCGCCGGTGGCGGAGAAGAGGAAGAACTTGTTGTGGTTGATGGCCCCGTCCGGGTCACTCGGCAGCCGCCGGTCGCCAAGGCAGCCGCGGCCGGCCGGGCAGGCGTACACCCAGGAGTTCTTCGTACGGTCGGTGCCGAGCGCACGGGCGAGGGCGTCGTACTCGCCGCCGGAGGTGGTGAGGGTGGTGTGGTCGAGGAGGACCCGGACGCCGACCCCGCGCGCCGTGGCGGCGGCGAGCGCGGCGGTGACGTCGTCGTCGGTGAAGGTGTACATGCTGACGCTGATCGTGGAGCCGCTCTCCGCCCGCTTCACCAGGTCGACGAGGTGATCGCGGATCCGGTTCCGGGCACCGGCGTCGCCGCCGGGGTCGTTGAAGGTGGCGGTGGTGGTCACCGCCGCGGCCTCGGGCTCCGCGGGCGCGAGCTCCGCCGGCGCGGCGCTGCCCGGGACCGCGGACAGGGCGAGCAGGCCGGTGGTGGCGATGGTGGCGGCGGCCAGGGCCAGCGGCGGACGGGTGGCGGGTCGACGGCGCACGGTTCCCCCTACGAGACGGTCGCGGTACGGACGGACGCACCGGCCCACGGGAAAGCGGGGTGCCGGTACGCACCGGCACCCCGCCTACCCCGGACCCGGAGGGCCTGAACGCGGCCGTCCCCCGAACCGGCTACCTTTCCCGCGCACTTGGGCTCACGCCTCGGCCGCTGCCGCCTCCTCGGTCCTCGTACGGGCGGCCGTCCCGGTCCCGGTCCCGGTCTCGGTCCACTCGCGCGGCCGCAGCGCCATCCCCGAGGCCCCCGAGCCCGGCGTCTTCACCGCGAGGAACTGGTTGACGCCGATCCGGTTGCGTTCGAAGGAGACCGCCGACGCGGCCATGTAGAGCCGCCAGATCCTCGCCCGGCCGGGCGAGGTCAGCCGGATCGCCGTGCTCCACTCGCGCTCCAGGTTGGCCACCCACCGGCGCAGCGTCAGCGCGTAGTGCTCCCGGATCGCCTCGACGTCGCGCACCTCGAAGCCCGCGTCCTCCAGGGTCGCGAGGGTGCGGCCCATCGGGGCGAGTTCGCCGTCCGGGAAGACGTACGCGTCGATGAAGGCGTCCACGTGGTACGCGGCCTCGTCGGGCTCCGGGCGGCGCGCGATCTGGTGGTTGAGCAGCCGTCCGCCCGGCTTGAGGAGCCCGTACAGGATGTCCGCGTACTCCCGGTACCGGACCGCGCCCACGTGCTCGGCCATGCCGATGGACGAGATGGCGTCGAACGGCCCGTCGGGGACCTCCCGGTAGTCCTGCACCCGGATCTCGACCCGGTCCGCGAGACCCTCCTCGGCGACCCGCTTGCGGGCGAACGCGGCCTGCTCGCGGGACAGCGTGATGCCGACGACCTTGACCCCGTACTCGCGGGCCGCGTGGATGGCCATCGAGCCCCAGCCGCAGCCGACGTCGAGCAGCCGGTCGCCCTCCTTCAGCCGCAGCTTGCGGGCGATCAGGTCGAGCTTGTCGCGCTGGGCGTCCTCCAGGGTCCCGGCGGGGCCGTCGAGGTCCCAGTACGCGCAGGAATAGACCATCGAGGGCCCGAGGACCAGCTCGTAGAACTCGTTGCCCACGTCGTAGTGGTGACTGATCGCCTGTTTGTCGCGGCGCTTGGAGTGCCGGGTCCCGCTGCGCCCGCGCGCCTCCTCGACGGGCGGCTTCGGCGGTGGCAGCGGACCGGCCAGTTTCAGCAGCGCGCGGGCCGCGGCCCGTACCTTCGGATCGCGGACGGCGTCGAGCGCGCTCCGCGTGTCGTCCCCCCGCTCCCAGATCGCGCCGGCGAGCTTGTCCAGGACTTCGTACAGATCCCCCTCGACGTCGATCTCGCCGGCCACCCAGGCGCGCGCGAGACCCAGCTCCCCCGGCTTCCACAGCAGCCGGCGCAGGGCGCGGCGTTCGCGGATGATCAGTACGGGGCCGCCCGCAGGTCCGGCTTCGCTGCCGTCCCAGGCCCGCAGCCGTACCGGGAGCCTGGCTCCCAGGACGTCCTCGGCGAGGGCGGTCAGCCGTGATGCGGCGTCGGCCATGGTGCAACACCTCCGTGATCCCGTGCCCCAGAAATGCGTGTCACCAGGGGAACACCGTCGGTAGGCGATTCACTCCCGTCCGAACGCAACGCGTCCGTAAAAACATACGAACGGACACAACGAAAGGGCCGTCCGCACCACGGATGGCGGACGGCCCTTTCGGGGGTACTACGGGTACTTCAGGCGTATGACGCGAGGTCAGGAAGCCTTGGCGGGCTCCTGCGCCGGGGCGGCCGGCTTCGGGGCGGGCTTGGCCGCCTCGTAGAACTCCTCGCGCGGCGTCTCCATGGCACCGAGGGAGACGACCTCACGCTTGAGGAACATGCCCAGGGTCCAGTCGGCGAAGATGCGGATCTTGCGGTTGAAGGTCGGCATCGCCATGCCGTGGTAGCCACGGTGCATGTACCAGGCGAGACGGCCCTTGAGCTTGATCTTCATCTTGCCCATGACGATCATCGCGACGCCCTTGTGCAGGCCGAGACCCGCGACGGCGCCCTTGTTGGCGTGGCGGTACTCCTTCTGCGGGAAGCCGCGCATGCCGGACACGACGTTGTCGCCGAGGACCTTGGCCTGACGCAGGGCGTGCTGCGCGTTCGGCGGGCACCAGGCGTTCGGGTTGCCGGCGTCGCGGCCGACCATGTCCGGGACCTGGGCGTTGTCGCCGGCGGCCCAGACGTAGTCCATGCCCTGGACCTGGAGCTTCTCGGAGGTGTCCACGTGGCCGCGGGGGCCGAGCGGCAGACCGAAGCGGGCGAGCGCCGGGTTCGGCTTCACACCGGCGGTCCACACGATCGTGTTGGCGTCGACCTCGAGGCCGTTCTTCAGCACGACGTGGCCGTCGACGCAGGAGTCCATCGAGGTCTGGAGGTAGATCTCGATGCCGCGGCTCTCGAGGTGCTCCTTGCCGTACTGGCCGAGCTTGGGGCCGACCTCGGGAAGGATCTTGTCCGCGGCGTCGACCAGCACGAAGCGCATGTCCTCGCGCTTCACGTTGGTGTAGTACTTCGCCGCGTCGCGGACCATGTCCTCGACCTCGCCGATGGTCTCGGCACCGGCGAAACCACCGCCGACGAAGACGAAGGTCAGCGCCTTGCGGCGGATCTCCTCGTCGGTCGTCGAGTCGGCCTTGTCGAGCTGCTCGAGGACGTGGTTGCGCAGGCCGATGGCCTCCTCGATGCCCTTCATGCCGATGCCCTGCTCGGCGAGGCCGGGGATCGGGAAGGTACGGGAGACGGCACCCATCGAGATGACCAGGTAGTCGAACGGCAGCTCGTACGACTCGCCGGTGAGCGGCGCGATCGTCGCGACCTTGCGGTCCTGGTCGATGGTGGTGACCCGGCCGGTGAGCACCTCGGCTCCGCGCACGACGCGTCGCAGCGGGACGACGACGTGGCGCGGCGAGATGCTGCCGGCGGCGGCTTCGGGGAGGAAGGGCTGGTAGGTCATGTACGACCGGGGGTCGACGACCGTGACGGTCGCCTCGCCGTAGCGCATCTTCTTCAGGATGCGCCGAGCTGCGTACAGTCCTACGTACCCGCCGCCTACTACGAGGATCCTGGGACGCTCCGTGGTGCTCATGGCATCGAGTATCCACCCCGCGGGAGGGGGTACCTCGTGAGCCCCTTCACAAGGTTGTCGGGTACCTCTGCTACACTCCGCCGCCCACGTGACCGATGTCATGTTCCAGCAAAGGAACCGGGGGCTCCGGTTGATCGTTGTCCACCCCCTGTGAACTGGTCCGGAGGCCTTTCCTTCACGCTGAATGACAGGGTGCGTTCACACGATGGAATCAATGAGCGAAGATGCGTGCGCGCCTGCGAAAGGGCCCCGGACAGCCCCCCGGAGGGACCAAAGTCCCTCCACAGGCCCCTAGAGGACCCTTTCTCTTGTGAAGAACTTCACGACCCTTTTCGACAGGACGTCGCCAAGCACCCCTCATGGGCCCCTTTCGGCCCTCTTCCGCACCGCCCGCAGGCCCCTCACAGGCACTCATAGCCACCCGCTATGCGACGCATAGCGGTGCCGCATGGTGACCGCGAGGCCACCCTCCGGACTCCCCGGAGGGCCTCGGCGGGCCGTCTCGGCGGGCTGACTCGGAGGGCCGCCGAGGGGCCGGAACGCGGAACCGCCCGGCGCGCGTGAGAACGGGACGACGTCACGCGGCCGGGCGGGACGGTTCCGCGGGCAGCCCTGGAGAAGCAGCCCTAAGCCCGGGAGAAGCAGCCCTGTGGAAGCAGCCCTATAAAAGGGGAACGGTCACGCCACGGAGAGCGCGATCCCGTCGAGGATGTCGTGCTCGCTGACGACGACCTCGGTGGCGCCGGTGCGCTCCATGATCTCGGCGAGGACCAGCGCGCCCGCGACGATCACGTCGACCCGGCCCGGATGGATGACCGGGATGGCGGCGCGCTCGTCGTGGGTGGAGCCGAGCAGCCGGGCGACCACCTCGTCCACCTGGGCCCGGGAGATCCGGGAGTGGTGGACCTTGGTGGAGTCGTACTCCGGGAGGCCCAGCGCGATCGCGGCGACCGTGGTGACCGAGCCGGCCAGGCCGACCAGCGTCCCGGCCTCCGTCAGCGGCACGTTCTCGGCGGCCAGGTCCATCGCGGCCCGGACGTCGGCGCGGATCGCCGCGATCTCGTCGGCGGTCGGCGGGTCGTGGCGCACATGCCGTTCGGTCAGGCGTACGCAGCCGATGTCCACGGACCGGGCGGCCTCCACGTGCCGGACGCCGACCACGAACTCGGTGGAGCCGCCGCCGATGTCCACGACCAGCCGCCGGTCGTCGCCGGGCAGCTCGCCGGTGGCGCCGGTGAAGGAGAACTCGGCCTCCTGGTCGCCGGTGATGACCTCGGGCTCGACACCCAGGATCCCGACGACACCGCGGACGAACTCGTCCCGGTTCTCGGCGTCGCGCGAGGCGGAGGTGGCCACGAAGCGGAGCCGCTCGGCGCCCAGCTCCTTGACGACCGCCGCGTACTCGCGGCACGCGGCGAAGGTCCGCTCCAGCGCCTCGGGCGCGAGCCGGCCCGTCCGGTCGACGCCCTGGCCGAGCCGGACGATCGTCATCCGCCGGTCCAGCTCGATCAGCTCGCCCGTCTCCGGGTGGACGTCCGCGACGAGGAGGCGGATGGAGTTCGTACCGCAGTCGATGCCGGCGACCCGGGTCATTCCGCGGACCCCTTCGGCGCCTCGGCCTGCTCGCCCTGCCCGGCCGTCCCGGACCCTTCGGCCTTCTCCGCGCACGGGGTGACGCACGGGCCCTTCGCCCACCACTCGGGCAGCATCGCCAGGGCCTCGTCGCCGAACGGGTTCACGCCCGGGCCCGCCACCAGCGCGTGGCCGACGAGCACGTGCAGGCACTTGACCCGGTCGGGCATGCCGCCGGCGCTCGGGAAGCCCTCCAGGACCTCGATGGCGTCGCGGCGCGCGATGTAGTCCTCGTGCGCGGCGCGGTACGCGGCGGCCAGCTCCGGGTCGGTGGCGAGCCGGGCCTGCATCTCCTTCATCACGCCGTTGGCCTCCAGGGTGCCGATGGCGGAGGCGGCGCGCGGGCAGGTCAGGTAGTACGTCGTGGGGAACGGCGTGCCGTCGGGGAGCCGGGGCGCGGTCTCGACGACGTCCGGGTTGCCGCAGGGGCAGCGGTGCGCGATGGCGCGCAGGCCGCGGGGCGGCCGGCCGAGCTGGGCCTCGAAGGCGGCGACGTCCAGGGCGGTGGGCTCGGTGCGTTCGGTCTGCGGAGGGGGCGTGTCCATGTCTGCCTTGTTCGTCGGTCGTGCGGTCGGGTCAGTGGCGGTCGGCGTTGTCCACGCCGTCCCACAGGTTGTCGTACCAGGGGCGGTCGTCCGCGCCCCGCTCGGAACGCGGGCGGTCCGCCGCGTCCGGGTCGTTCACGGTGAAGCCGGTCTCGCCGGGCCGCACGTAGTGCAGGTGCTCGCGGGCCAGCCGGCGGATGTAGGCCGGGTCCTGGAGACGGGCCTTCTCGTCGCGCAGCTGCTCGACCCGGCGGGCGGCCTCGGCGGCCTTGCGCTTCTGGTCGGCGATCTCGCCCTGCTGGGACACGTAACTCCGCATCGGGTACGCGAGCGCCACCACCAGCGAGCAGACGACGAGCGCGAGGAAGGCGGCGCGTCCGGTGAGCCGGGAGCGGCGGGCCTGACGGCGGGTCTGGGAGCGGTAGACACGGGCGGCGGTCTGCTCGCCGAGCAGCCTGATCCGGGTCGCGGTCGAGAACCGGTCCCGGTCCTTCACGGCCATGTCCTGCGTCTCCCCATCCGTCCGTGCCCGTCGCGGTCCGCCGCGTACGGTCACGCGCGTCGCGTACGGTCGCGCGCCCGTGCTCCCACGCGCGCGTGCCGGCGCGGTGCGTGCCGGTCAAACGTACGTCCCCGCACACGGTACGGGACCGGGTGCGGGGACGGACGGAGGCGGCGAGCCGAAGATCGGCCCTGACGGGGGTTCGGCCCGCCGGGGCGAGGTCATCGGCCCGCCCGGGGCATCAGCCCTTGAAGCGCGGGAAGGCGCTGCGGCCGGCGTAGACCGCGGCGTCGTCGAGGATCTCCTCGATGCGCAGGAGCTGGTTGTACTTGGCGACGCGCTCGGAGCGGGCCGGGGCGCCGGTCTTGATCTGGCCGCAGTTGGTGGCGACGGCCAGGTCGGCGATGGTGACGTCCTCGGTCTCGCCGGAGCGGTGCGACATCATGCACTTGAAGCCGTTGCGCTGGGCCATCTCGACGGCGTCCAGGGTCTCGGTCAGCGAACCGATCTGGTTGACCTTCACCAGGAGGGCGTTGGCGGAGCCCTCCTCGATGCCGCGGGCCAGGCGCTCCGGGTTGGTGACGAACAGGTCGTCGCCGACGAGCTGGACCTTGGCGCCGAGCTTGTCGGTGATGACCTTCCAGCCGGCCCAGTCGTCCTCGAACAGCGGGTCCTCGATGGAGACCAGCGGGTAGGCCGCGACCAGCTCCTCGTAGTACTCGGTCATCTCGGCGGCCGAGCGGGACTTGCCCTCGAACTCGTACACGCCGTCCTTGTAGAACTCGGACGCCGCGACGTCGAGCGCGAGCGCGACGTCCTTGCCGGGCACGTAGCCGGCCTGCTTGATGGCCTCGAGGATGAGGTCGAGGGCCTCGCGGTTGGAGCCCAGGTTCGGGGCGAAGCCGCCCTCGTCGCCGAGGCCGGTCGACAGACCCTTGTCCTTCAGGACCTTCTTGAGGGTGTGGTAGACCTCGGTGCCCCAGCGCAGGGCCTCGGAGAAGGACTCCGCGCCGATCGGCGCGATCATGAACTCCTGGATGTCCACGTTGGAGTCGGCGTGCGAGCCGCCGTTCAGGATGTTCATCATCGGAACGGGCAGCAGGTGCGCGTTCGGGCCGCCGAGGTAGCGGAAGAGCGGGAGGTCCGACGCCTCGGAGGCGGCGTGCGCGACGGCGAGCGAGACGCCGAGGATGGCGTTGGCGCCGAGCGACGACTTGTCCGGGGTGGCGTCCAGGTCGAACATGGCCTGGTCGATCAGGCGCTGCTCGGTGGCGTCGTAGCCGACGAGCTCCGGGCCGATCTGCTCGATGACCGCGAGGACGGCCTTCTCGACACCCTTGCCCTGGTAGCGGTTGGGGTCACCGTCGCGAAGCTCGAGAGCCTCGAACGCACCGGTGGAGGCGCCCGACGGAACGGCAGCACGGCCGGTGCTGCCGTCGTCGAGGCCGACCTCGACCTCGACGGTGGGGTTGCCTCGGGAGTCCAGGATTTCCCGGGCTACGACGACGTCGATGGACGGCACGAGCATCTCCTTCTGGGATGTGACGCTGGGTGTGACGCATGCGGCAAGGTCTCGTTCGCCTTGCGACAAGAGCCTAACCGGCGCGGCGGCCGGGGCCACCGGGCGCCCGCCCGCTAAGACGAAAAAGGACCCGGGGGCATGCACATGGGGAGGAATCCCCTGGGTTACCGATCGGTACGGAAGGGCCGAAACCGGCCCGGAGCGCACGCTCCGGGCCGGTTTCGGGGGGGGGACCGCCGGATCACCGGGTCCTGGGGTCCCGAAGTCACGGGGTCACGGAGTCACGGGGTCACGGGGTCACCACGGGGGACAGTCGCCGAACCCGCGCGAGGTGGCCGCTCGTGTGAGGTGGGGCTCACGCGAGAGGACGGCCCACAGGCTCATCGACTCACAGACGCTCGGACTCAAGCACTCAAGGGCTCAAGGACCCGACGGCCCGACGGCTCGCCGACTTCACCGGCTCACCGGCTCACCGCGTCACCGGACCGCCGGCTCACCGCGCCAGGGGACGGCTCACTTCAGGTGGAGCTGCTGGCCCGGGTAGATCAGATCGGCGTCCGTGACGACGTCCTTGTTCAGCTTGAACAGCTTCTGCCAGCCGCCCTTGACGCCGTGCGCCTGGGCGATCTTGCTGAGGGTGTCGCCGGAGACGACCTTGTACTCGCCGTCGCCCTTCTTGACCGTCTTGCCGGTCGGGGTGGTGACGGTCTTCTTGGCCGTCGCCTTCGGGGCGGCCTTCGGAGCGGCCTGCTGGGTGCTCTGCGGGGCCTGGCGCTGGGTGCCGCGGGTGGTCGGCTGCTCGGTGGAGCGCTTCGGCGTCATCGAGCCGGTGGCACTGCCGGAGCCGGTGCTCTTGCTCGCCGAGGACGACGAGGAAGAGGAAGAGGAGGAGGACGACGCCGAGGAGGAGGACGACGCCGAGGAGGAGGAAGAGGAGGAGGACGAGGAGGAGCCGGTGTACGCGGCGCCGGAGAGGCCCACGCCGCAGCTCGGCCACGCGCCCTTGCCCTGGCTCGCCAGGACCTTCTCGGCGACGGCTATCTGCTGGGACTTCGAGGCCAGGTCGGCGCGCGAGGCGTAGGCGGTGCCGCCGTACGCCGCCCAGGTGGACGGGGAGAACTGGAGGCCGCCGTAGTAACCGTTGCCGGTGTTGATGGACCAGTTGCCGCCGGACTCGCACTGCGCGACGCGGTCCCACTCGGAGGCGGTGGCGGCGGAAGCGGTGCCCGCGGCCATCAGCGGGGCGGCCACGGCGACGCCGGCGACGCTCGTCAGCGTGATGACACGGGTGGCCTTGGAGGGACGACGGTGTTTGCCCTTGCCGGAAAGCAGCATGGAGATTCTCCTCACCGACGCCTACGAGGTGAGCTGTCGGGTTCGGACCTGTGAGTTGTCCGGCCGCGTGTCCTTGCACGCGGCTTCACCCCAAGCCGGTCGTTCGGCCGTCTGTCTCAACGGCCGGGACCGGCACGTACCTTGGGTCCCCCGCTCCTGCCTTCGGCGCTTGTCGCGACGACTGTTCCCATCGGCCGGCGGCAGGATTCGGCGTACCGCCCGACGGGGCCCGCTGTGGCGAGCGGTCACGACCGTAGACACAGACCCGGGAGAAGATCAAAGCCCATCAACCCGGAAAAATCGCCCCTACTTGCACTCCGTCAGGGGGTGTTTATGCAGGTGAGGGGCGATTCGATCACGCGTCCCGGTCGTCACACGCCCATTCGGCAAGAGAGATCCATGTCTCACTGCGCCATAACGGACATTCAGGTCGCGACCGACCGCTGACTACTTGTCGGACAAGGCGTCCCGGTCACCCAGGCTGAGGCTCTGACCAGGAACGATGAGGTCGGGGTCGGAGCCGAGGGCCTTCTTGTTGGCGTCATAGAGCGCGGACCAGCCACCGGAGAGGCCGGTGCGGCGCGCGATATCCGCCAGACTGTCCCCCGACCTAACGATGTATTCGTCCGCCTTGTCCGCTGTGACCGAATTTCCGGCCGCGACCTTGCCGTCGGCGGGGCGAGTCTCCCCCTTGCCCGCGGCGTCGGCCGGAGTCCCGGCGTGACGCCCGGATTCGTGCGCGATGTCCGAGTTGCCCGTCTCTTCTGGCGCGGCGTCACCCCGGTGCTTGCCCTTGGCATTGCCCTGGCCCTGCTTCCGGCTCTCCTCCTGACCCCGGTCCTGGCCGGTGCCGGGGGCGGTCGACCCGGGCGTGGACGGCGTCGTGGAGACGTCGGGGGTCGCCGGGACCGCGGGGGTCACGGGCGTGCTCGGGACGGCCGGCGTGCCGGGCAGGAGGACGCCGGGGATGGCGAGGAGGCCGGTCGGCGCCGGGGCGATGGAGATGCTCGGCACGGCCGGGCTCGTCGGGGTGGCGGGCGCCGCCGGGGTGGTCGGGGTGACGGAGGCGTCGGGCGCGGCCGGGCCGGTCGTCGCGCCCGGGTTCGGGTCCGCGGACCAGCCGGGCGCGGTCGGACCGTACCCCTGCCCGTCGCCGCCCTGACCGTTGCCGTTCTGGCCGTTGCCGTTCTGCTCGTACCCGGGCTGCCCCAGGCCGGTGCCGAACCGGCCCCGGTCGCCCTGGTCCCCGTCGGACTGCCCGCGGTCTTCCTGGCCGTTGCCGTTCTGTCCGCGGTCGCTCTTCTTGTCGCCGCGGGCCTCGGTCGGCAGGCCGTCGGTACGGCTCGACTCGACGACGGGCCGGTGCGACGCCGAGGGGCGTGCGCCGGAGCCCGGGTCGACGGCGGGTGCCTTGCCGTCGTGCGTGAGGCCGGCGATCGGGGCGCAGGTGTCCCACTGGGTGTCACCGGCGGCGAACGCCTTCTCGGCGACGGAGATCTGCTGGGCCCGGCTGGCCAGGTCGGCGCTGGGCGCGTAGGCGAGGCCGCCGTGCCGTTCCCAGCCGTCCTGGGTGAACTGCAGGCCGCCGTAGAGACCGTTGCCGAAGTTGGCGCTCCACGCGCCGCCCGACTCGCACTCGGCGACCCGGTCCCAGGTCTGGGCGTCGGCGGCGGAGGCGGAGCCCGTGGCGAGCAGGGGCAGCGCCAGGGCCGATCCGGTCACTCCCGCGGCGACGACGATGGCGGGGGCCTGACGGGGGCGACGGTGACGTCCGTTCCCGGAGCGCATGCGGAGGGCCTTTCGCGTGACGACGTGGACTTACGGGTGAGACTTGCGGGTGAACGTAGCCGCATTCGAACGGGCGTCACAAGTCGATGCACCCCGGATCACGTGAACATCACATTTCTGACGCAGCGTCAGTTGCCGTGGACCCGAGGGGCGGGAGTGAACTCCACCGGCAGGGTCCGCAGGCCACGCATGATGAGCCCGCCGCGCCATCGCAGTTCGGCCGGATCGGCGCCGAGCCGGAGGTCCGGCAGCCGGGTCAGGAGCGTCGCGAGCGCCGCCTGCCCCTCCAGGCGGGCCAGCGGCGCGCCCAGGCAGTAGTGGATGCCGTGCCCGTACCCCAGGTGCTGGTTGTCGCGCCGGGCGAGGTCCAGGGTGTCCGGCCGGTCGAAGCGGGCGGGGTCGCGGTCGGCGGCCGCCAGGACGACGAGGACCGGGTCGCCGGCCGGGATCTCCTGCCCGCCGATGGTCAGCGGCCGGGTGGCGAACCGCCAGGTCGCCATCTCCACCGGCCCGTCGTACCGCAGCAGCTCCTCGATCCCGGTCTCCAGCAGGCCCCGCTCCCCCGCGGCGAGCGCGTCCTGGAGCCGGGTGCGCTGCCCGGGCTCACGCAGCAGCGCGTAGACGCCGTTGCCGATGAGGTTGACGGTGGTCTCGAAGCCGGCGAAGAGAAGGATGAAGGCCATGGCGGCGGCCTCGTTCTCGGTGAGGTGCTCGCCGTGGTCCGAGGCCCGGATGAGCCCGGAGATCAGATCGTCGCCCGGCTCTCCCCTCTTCTTGTGGATGAGCTCGGCGAGGTAGCCGCGCATCTTCTTCACGGAGCGGGCGACCCCGCCGCGCGGGCCGCCGCCGTGCCGGATCATCATCCCGGCCCAGTCGCGGAAGTCGTCCTGGTCCTCGCGCGGGACGCCGAGCAGGTCGCAGATCGCGTAGATCGGCAGCGGGAACGCGAACTCGTGGATGAGGTCCGCGCTGCCCCGCTCCGCGAAGCCGTCGATGAGCCGGTCGGTGAGTTCCTGGACGCGCGGGGCGAACTCGGCGACGCGGCGCGGGGTGAACGCCTTGGAGACGAGGCGGCGCAGCCGGGTGTGGTCCGGCGGGTCGATGTTGAGCAGATGCGTCATCAGCTCGGCCTTGCGCTCGCCCGGGATGCCGGTCTTTCCCTTGGCGTGCGCGGGCTCGTCGTGGTGCGCCGGGTTCTTCGACAGCCGCTGGTCGGCGAGCGCCTGACGGGCGTCCGCGTACCGCGTCACGAGCCATGCCTCCACCCCGCTGGGCAGCGTCGCCCGGTGTACGGGCGCGTGCTCGCGCAGCCAGGCGTACGCCGGGTACGGATCGGTGGCGAACTCCCAGGTGAACAGCTCGGGGGCGGGGGGTGTGCTCATGTTCCGACCGTACAAGGCACCCAGCCGGGCACCACCGGGGCCCGTCGGTGACCCGGGGGACGGACCTGGCCGGCGGACCGGGTCAGCGGGCCTGGCCGGCGGGCCCGGTCAGCGGACCCGGTCAGCGGACCCGGTCAGCGGTAGGCGGCGAGGAAGACCCGCACCCCTTCCTTCGCGTACCGGTCCAGATCGGCGTCGGTGTGCTGGGCGGAGCCGTGGAACATGGCCGCGTTGACCGGGATCCAGAGCAGCAGCCCGGCGAAGTGGTGCGCGGCGAGCGTGGGGTCCGGGACGGTGAGCCGCCCCTCGGCGGCGAGCCGCCGGAAGCTCTCGGCGAGGCCGTCGAGCACCCGCTCGAAGCCGCGCTCGTACCAGCTCGCGCCCAGCTCGGGGAACTGGTCGGCGTTGGCGATGATCAGGCGGCGCAGCTGGAGGACGCGGTCCTGGGTGAGGGTGCCGACGAAGCTCTGGGCGAGCCGGGTCAGGCTCTCCTCCAGGCCGTCCTCGCCGCCGGTTCCGTCGGTGCCCCCCGGAGCGGCACCGGTGTGGAACTCGGCCGCCGCGCCGATCATCGCGTCGACGCCGTCGGCGGTCGCCAGGACGATCTCGGCGAACAGCGTGTCCTTGTCGGCGAAGTGCTTGTAGACGGTCTGCTTGGAGACCGCGGCCAGTTTCGCGATGTCGTCCATGCTCGTCCCCGCGTATCCCTTGGACAGGAATACCGAGGTCGCCGCCTCCAGGATCGACTGGTGCTTGAGTGCCGAGCGGCTGTCCATGTCCGTCCCCTTCTCTCTCTGCTCTCCGTCCCCGTCGGAAGTGCTCACCCGAAAGAGTACTGGACTGACCAGTACTCAGGTGAGTACTGTACGGTCCAGTACCTGATCGTGATCGAGATCGAGTTTCGAACGAACTCTGGGGAAGGGGCTCTCCCATGACCGTGCACAAGGTCGTTTCCGCCGACGGCACCGCGATCGCCTACGAGACCCGCGGCGCCGGCCCGGCCGTCGTGCTGGTCGGCGGGGCCCTGATGACCGGCGCCGAGTCCGCCGAGCTGGCCGGGCTGCTCGCCGAGCGCTTCACCGTGATCACATACGACCGCCGGGGCCGCGGCGACAGCGGCGACACCGCGCCGTACGAGCCGGCGCGGGAGTCCGAGGACCTGGAGGCGCTGATCCAGGGCCCGGCCGGCGGCTCCGCCGCGCTCTTCGGCATGTCGTCCGGTGCCGTCCTCGCCCTGGAGGCCACGGCCCGGATCGGCGGCGCCGTGACCCGACTCGCGCTGTACGAGCCGCCGTTCGTCACCGACGGCAGCCGCCCGCCGCTGCCCGCGGACTACGTGGCGCACCTGACGGAGCTGATCGGCCGCGAGGCCTACGGGGACGCGGTGGAGTACTTCATGACGGCGGCGGTCGGCGTGCCCGCCGAGTTCGTCGCGGGCATGCGCCAGGCCCCGTTCTGGGCGAGCATGGAGGCCGTCGCGCACACCATCTCCTACGACGGCCGGGTCATGGGCGACACCATGTCCGGGCACCCGCTGCCGGTCGACCGCTGGGCGTCGGTGACCGTGCCGGTGCTCGTCGGCAGCGGCGACCAGGGCGCGCCGCACATCCTGACCGGCGCGCGCGAACTGGCCGAGGCGGGCGACAACTTCACCCTGCGCGTGTTCCCCGGTGAGGAGCACGCGATAGCGCCGCAGGTCCTGGCCCCCGTGCTCGCCGACTTCTTCGGGGCCCCGGCGGTGTGACGTTCCGCGTCACACTCCCCAGGCGCGGGGTGGGGCACTCGGCCGGCCGGCGAGGTGCTTAGATCTCTTCAAGTGGATGCCCAGCTACTCAAAAGCACGTTCGCGGTCGTCGAGAGACGGGCGGAGCACGCTGTCACCTACTTCTACTCGCACCTGTTCTGGAACAACCCGCGGGTCCGCGAGCTGTTCCCGGCCGACATGGCGCCACAGAGAGACCGGTTGTTCGCCGCGCTGACCCATGTGGTGACACACCTGGAGGACCCGGGGCTCGCGGAGTACCTCGGCCAGCTGGGCCGCGACCACCGGAAGTTCCTGGCGACGCCCGCGCTCTACAGCGCGGTCGGCACCAGCCTGCTCGCCGCGTTCGCGCACGCGACCGGCGCCGCCTGGACGATGGAGGCGGAGAAGGCGTGGACGGAGGCGTACGGGCTGGTCGCCGACCTGATGCAGGCCGGCGCCGCGCGGTCCGCCGACGCGGGGCAGCCGGCCTGGTGGGACGCCGACGTGGTGCGGCACGAGCGGTACGGGCCGGATCTGACACTGCTGACGCTGCGCCCCCGGACGCCCTTCCCGTACCTGCCGGGGCAGTACACGAGCCTCAGCACGCCCCATGTGCCGCTGGTCTGGCGGACCTACTCGCTCGCCAACGCGCCGCGTCCGGACGGCACGGTGGACCTGCACATCGGGCGGGTCGAGGGCGGGGTGATGAGCACCGCGTTGTCCGACCGGCTCCGGACGGGCGAGACGGTGCGGCTGTCCGCGCCGAGCGGCGCGCTCACCGCCCGTACCCCGCCCGGCAAGCCGCGCACCTTCATCGCGGCGGGCACGGGCTGGGCGCCGATCCGGGCGCTGCTCGAAGAGGCCGCGGCGGACGAACCGGGTTTCGAGGGGCGGCTGTTCGTCGTCGCCCGCACCCGTGAGTACCTGTACGGGCGGGCGGACGCGGAGCGGCTGGCCGAGCTGATACCCGGGCTGCGCGTCACCTACATCACCGCGGCTCCGCGCGCGCCGCGCGGGCAGGCGACGGAGCGGCTGTTCCAGGCGCTGCGGTCGGGGGTCAACTGGTCGGCCCATGACGCCTACCTGGCCGGGCCGCCCGACTTCCTGACCCAGGTCTCGGCGATCCTGGCGGCGCTGGGCACCGACCCGACGCGGGTGTTCCACGACCGCCTGCCGCCCGTCACCCCGGTGTCCGAGCCTGCCCCCACCCGCGCCCGGTCCCTCTCCGAGCGCCGGATGGCCCGTCCCGCGCTCCAGTGGCACAACCCGGACGCACGCGCGCCGCGAGCGTTCTGAGGACGTTCGGAGGACGTTCCAAGGGCGCGCCGACAGTGGACTGGCCCCTCCGGGCGGACGGGAAACCGGGCGCGCGGGAGGGGGCGCTACTGACACGATCGGCCGCATGTCCCTCGATTCCGCCCCTCCCCTGCTGACCAGAGCGCGCGATGTCTGGCGACAACTGGCCGCCGAACCAGTCGAGTTCGGTGCGGCCGGTGAGGTGGCCGTCGTGGCCTCGCCCGGGTCGGCGTTCTGTCCGCCCGGCTGGGCCGGCGTGGTGGTCCTGGGCGGGGCCGCCCTCGTGACGGCCCCGGACGAGGAGACGGCCGCCCGGATCCGTACCGCCGTGGCCGCGCTGTCCGCCGAGCGGCTGACGGACCCGGCGGCGGTACGGGCGGCGGTACGGGCGGTGCTCCCGGTCTCCGAGTTCCTCGGGCCCGCGGCCCTCGCCTATGTCGCGGCCGACGGCTTCCGCCCGGCGGTGTCCGCCGGGCCTCGGGTGACCGAACTGGACGCCGCGCACCCGGACGTGGCCGCGCTCGCCGAGGCAGCCGGGACGGGGGACGCCGGTGAGGCGGCCCTGGACGAGATCGGCTCACCGGCGTTCGTCGTCCGGTCCGGCGAGCGGGTCGTGGCGGCGGCCGGGTACCGGCGGTGGCCCGGTGCGGCGGCGCACCTGAGCGTTCTGACCGCGCCCGGCTCGCGGGGCCTGGGCCTCGCCCGTACGACCGCGTCGGCCGCGGTCCGCCATGCCCTCGCCCACGACCTGCTCCCCCAGTGGCGCGCCCGGGTCCCCGCCTCGCGGGCCGTCGCCGCCGCCCTCGGTTTCCGGGAGCTGGGCCACCAGCTCGCCTTCCGTGGGGACCGGCCCCCGACGGCGGGCTGATCCCGGCGGGATGGCGGACATCGTCCCCTCCATCGGCACCCTGCGGCGCGGCAGGTACTCCGTCGAAGGTCCGACGCGCGCCGCTGGGCCCCCGGGCTCAGGCCCCGGTCTCCTCCAGGCCCTCCGCCGCGCGGATCGCGTCGCGGTAGAGGCGGCCGGCGGCGCGGAGGGCGGATTCGGGGTCGACGCCGGCGGCTTCCGCGCGGACGGCGAGGGCGAGGAGTTCGTAGCCGATGCCGTCGCCGGCCGGCGGGGGCACGTCGAGGCCGGCCGTCCGGACGCGGCTCGCGAGCTTCGCGGCGAGCGCGAGGCCCGGCTGGCCGACCGGCACGCCGTCGGTGACGGACTCGCGCCGCTTCTCGACGGCCTTGGCCCGCAGCCACTGGGCCCGTACGTCCTCCGGGGTCTCGGCGGTCGCGTCGCCGAAGACGTGCGGGTGGCGGTTGATCAGCTTGGCCACGATCGTCCCGGCCACGTCGTCCACCGAGAACGGCGCCTCGTCGTCCTCCTCGGCGATCCGCGCGTGGAAGACGACCTGGAGCAGCACGTCGCCGAGTTCCTCGCGGAGCTCTTCGCGGTCGCCGTCCTCGATGGCCTCGACGAGTTCGTACATCTCCTCGATGCCGTACTTCGCGAGGCCCTCGTGGGTCTGCCGCGAGGACCACGGGCACTCGCGCCGGATGCGGTCCATGACCTGGACGAGGTCGAGCAGCCGGGCGCCGGGCAGGTCGTACGAGCCGGGCAGGAGCTCCAGGTCGGGCATGGCGTACCGGCCGGAGCCGGCCATCCGCGCGAGGCCGTCGGTCAGCGCCCCGTCGCCCTCGCCCGAGGGCAGGTAGACGACGGTCCGGCCGCCGGCGCACGCCTCGACGAGGTCGGCCGCAGAGGGCCGCCCGAGCTCGACGGTGACGCCGGCCTCGCGCAGGTACGGCAGCTGGGGGTGGTCCGCGTCGGGGCACAGCACCCGGTCGGCCGCGTGCAGCGCCTGCCAGGCGGGCCAGGACAGCAGTCCGGGCGCCACCCGGTGGCTGGCGGTGAGCAGGACGACACGGCCGGGGTTCTCAGCGTTCACTCCTCGAACCTACCGCGCCCGGGCGCCCCGCCCCCGCCCCGTGCCCCGCTCCCGCCGGCCCTCGGCCCTCAGCTCCCGCTCTCCACCGCGGCGCCACCGGCTTCGGCGCCGCCGCTCATCTGCCGCAGCCACGGCGCGCTGTACGTGGCGAGCGTGATCTTGTCGTTGTCCCAGGCGCCGAAGCGCGGGTTCACGTCGATCCGCAGTTCCTTCGACGCCCGGCTGAACGCCTCGGTCAGCCGCTGCTGCCCCTCGGGGCTGTTGGTGGCCCCGAGCTTCGCCGCGATCTTGTCCATGAGGACGGCGCGGCGGGCGACGTCGTCGATCTGGTCCGGTGCCACGCTCTGCTGCTGGAGCAGCGCGGCCGCCAGCTGCTCCTCGCCGCCGCTCTGCTGCACGAAGGCCGCGCGCGCCTGCTGGATCTCGGCGCGGGTGGCGGTGACCCCGTTGTCGCGGGCGACCTTCGCCACCACCCGGTCGAAGATCATGCCGTGCAGCTTCTGCCGGGTGAGGTCGCCGGTCGCCTTGATCAGCTGCGCCGACTGGGGCGACGCGGCCTGGGCGGTCCGGACGTCCTTGACCTCGGACTGGACGCTGGAGACCTCGATCCGCTGTCCGCCGACGACGGCCGCGGCCCCCGGATGGGCGTCGCTCCCGCAGGCGGTGAGCAGCGGGGCCGCGGCGATCAGGACGGCGGCGGAGACGGAGAGCGCTGTGCGGCGGTGCAAAGGAGCCTCCCGGCGTGGGTCGTGCGTCAGTTGGAACGACCGTGCGGTGATCGATGGTAGGCAGTCGGCGTGGCCCGGGCCACTACTTGGCGCCGACTGCCTGGCTCGATTCAGCCGATCCGGACGATCCGGTGGTCGCTTCGGTCAACGACCCACGCGTTCGGGGGGTGTCGGGTCGCAGCATGATCGTCCGGGAGACGAGGAACGTCACCGGGATCGCGGCCGCGGCGGCGAGCAGCGGGGCCCAGCGCCCGTCGACGCCCGCCCACTCGACGAGGACGTACACGCCGGCCGTCGTGATGACGAAGTTCGCGGCGTTGGTCAGCGGGAAGAGCAGGAACTTCCGCCAGGTGGGGCGGGTGCGGTAGGTGACGTACGTGGTGAGGAAGAAGGAGCCGACCATGGACAGCGCGAACGCGGCGACGTGCGCGGCGAGGTACGGCAGCCACCGGTCGAGCAGGAGGTAGAGCCCGTAGTACGTCCCGGTGTTCACGGCGCCGACCAGGGCGAAGCGCACCACCTGCCAGGCCGTCGTCATCGGCGCGCCAACTCCTCCGCACGGTTCTTCGCCGCGCCCTGCTCGCCGCGCCGCGCCGGCGGGACGGCCGTGTTCGTCGCCTGCACCAGATAGTGCGGGCGCCGCTTCACCTCGTAGTAGATACGGCCGACGTACTCGCCCACCAGACCCAGCATGACCATCTGGACGCCGGCGAGCGCCGTGACCGTCACGAGGAGGGTCACATAACCGGGAGTGTCCACGCCGTTCACCAGGGCGACACCCACGATCCAGGCGGCATAGGCGAAAGCCACCGCGACCAGGGCCATTCCGAGATAGACGGCGGCCCGCAGCGGTTTGTTGTTGAAGGAGAGAAGGCCGTCGAGACCGTAGTTGAGCAGTTTCCCGAAGGTCCACTTGGAGGTGCCCTGGTCACGCACCGCATTCTCGTACGCGAAGGTCGTCGTCCGGAATCCGACCCAGGCGAACAGGCCCTTGGAGAAGCGGTTGTATTCGGTCAGTTCGAGAATGGAGTCGACGGTGCGGCGGGACAGCAGCCGGAAGTCTCCGACGCCGTCGACGAGTTCCACGTCGACGAGCCGGTTGATCGCCCAGTAGTAGAGGCGGGCGGTCAGGGTGCGGGTCACCCGGTCGCCGGTGCGCGTACGACGGGCGATGACCTGGTCGTATCCCTCTCTGTGCAGCTCCAGCATGCGGTGCACCAGCTCCGGTGGGTGCTGGAGGTCGGCGTCCATGATGACGACGGCGTCGCCGCCGGCGTGGCGCAGGCCCGCCAGCATGGCGGCCTCCTTGCCGAAGTTGCGGCTGAAGGAGACATAGCGCGCCCGGGGGTCGCCGGCGGCGATCTCCTCCAGAAGCGGAAGGGTCCGGTCGCGGCTTCCGTCGTCGACATAGACGATTTCGAAATCGCAAGCGGAATCACCGCCGAGGCGGGCGAGTTCCTGAGTCACCTGGTCGTGGAAACGACCGATGATCTCTTCTTCGTTGAAGCACGGGACCACGATCGAGAGCAGCACGCTGGACACCTCAACGGGCCCGTGTGTCGATGTCGGATTCGCTCGGTGAAGGGCAGGCGACCATTGCGTGAACTGCCCGGCGGGGCGGCCTATTTCAGCATTCTCCCTGCCATATTCGTCTCACGATGAAGATCAGGATTCCGCTGACCGGCCGCGATGCCCGCGGGGGACGGGGCGCCGGCCCGGGCTTCGGCGCGCGGGGCCGGGTGCCGCTGTGCGCCGGGCTGCTCACCGTCCTCGCCGTCTGCGCCGGGGACGCCGTCGCCACGACGTTCCCCTTCGGCCGCCACCACCGCTCGGTCAACGACCTGGCCAACCAGTTCCTGCCGTTCCACGCCCGCCTGTGGGACCTGCTGCACGGCCGCGCCGACGGCGGTGTGCTGCTGAACTGGCAGTCCGGCTGGGGCACCAGCTTCCTGCCGGACCTCGGAACGTATCTGACCAGCCCGTTCGCCCCGCTCGTCGCCCTCGCGCCGCGCGCCGATCTGGAATACGCCCTTTACGCGGTCACCCTCTTGAAGATGGCGACGGCCGCCGCCGCCATGGCCTACGTCCTTCCCCGGCTGATTCCCCCGGCCCAAGGGCCGGCGGCGGGACCGGCGGGGGAAGCGGGTACGCGCGCGGGGTGGCAGCGGTGGGGTGCGGGGCTGCTCGGCGCCGCGTACGGGCTGTGCGGCTGGGCGATCCTGGAGGCCGTCTACAACCCGATGTGGCTGGACGGCCTGATCGCGTTCCCGCTGCTCTGCCTGGTGGGCGGAGTGTGGGTACGGGAGCGGCGGCGGCCCCTGCTCGGGCCGCTGGTCGTGGCGCTGTGCTGGACCGCCAACTTCTACACCGCGTACATGGCCACCCTCGGCGCCGCGCTCGTCCTCCTCGTCCTGGCGCCGGACCGGCGGGTGGTGCTGCGCGGCGCGGCGACCGTGCTGCTCGGCATCGGTCTGGCGGCGCCGGTCCTGGTCCCGGTGTTCCTGGGGACGCGGTCGGCCTACCCAGGTCTCGTACGGGAGTTCGCCCCGGCGGGCGGCGCGGACCTGGCGGCGCGGCTGCTGCCCGCCACGTACGGCTTCTCGACCCCGGCGCTGTTCGTCGCCACGCTGGTCCCGGTCCTCGCGGCCTCGCTGGTGTTCCGCCGCCGGTGGCGGTGGCCGTGCCTGGTGGCGGGGGTCGCGCTGTCGCTCCAGTGGACGCCGACGCATCTGGTGTGGCACGTCTTCACCACCCCGAACGGCAGCCCGTACCGCCAGACCTTCGTCCTCGCGGGCGTCCTCGTCATCGCGGCGTGGGCGGCACTGGCGGACGGTCTGCCGGACCGTCGTTCGCTCCTCGGCGGCGCCACGCTGGTCGCGGCCCTGGCGCTCGCCGCGCTGGGCAGCGGGGAGGCGACGGTGGTGGGCTGGGCGCTGTTCGCGGCGGGCCTGCTGTCCGTCTTCGTCCTCCCGTACACGTCCGCCGGTGGCGTTTCCCGTACGTACGCGCGCGTGGCCGTGCTCGCCCTGCTGCCCGCCGTCCTGGTGGCGCAGGCCGCCGCCACGACGGCCTGGGGCGACAAGGAGCGGCTCGCCCGCCTCGACGACTACCGTCCCTGGAACGCCGCCGACACCCGCCGGGCCGCCGCCCTCACGGACGCGGACGGCTGGCCCGCGTACCGAACGGACTCCGGCCGCCCCCAGGTCACCGGCAACGAGCCGATGTCCGTCGGCGGCCAGGGCGGCGCGTACTACAGCAGCCTCACACCCGACGTCCTCACCCGCACCATGGCCGCGCTCGGCGCCGGCTGGACCTCGCGGGGCCGCAATCTGCAGAGCCTCGACAACCCGGTGACCGACGCGCTGTTCGCGGTCGGCGCGCGCTGGCGGGACGGTGCAGTGGTGCGTACGGGTCCGGTGCCGCCGCTGGTGACGGTACGGCCCGCGGGCCCGGCCCCCCGCTTCGGCGCCTCGCCGTTCCGCAACCAGGAACTCCTGCTGGGCGCCCGCGTCTACGAGCCGCCGGCCCCGGCGACCGGGGCGTGCCGGGTGGGCACCGAGGTGTTCCTGTGGGCGCCCGACCGCACGGGCCCGGCCCGCCTCGGCACGCGCACCGTCGAACTGCGCGGCGGCCTGCCCAAGCGGCGCGCCGCGCTCACCTCGCTCGGCGTGCAGCGGGTCGCGGGCCCGCGCGTCGAGGGCGGCGGGCCGGGCGGGCAGGTCGCCTGCCTGGACCACGCCCGGCTGCGGGCGGCGGTGACGGCGCTGCGCGCCACGGCGCCGACGGCGGTCGAGGTCACCGGCACCGGTGTCCGCGCCACTCTCCGCCCGGGCACCACCGGCACGCTCGTCCTGTCCGCGCCCCGCATCCCCGGCTGGACCTGCGGCGGTCGCCCGGCCGGCGCGTACGCGGGCCTGGTCGCCGCCCCGGCGGACCCGGCCGCGACGAGCCTGACGTGTTCCTTCCGGCCGCCGGGCCTGCGCGCGGGCCTGGCGGCGGCGGGCGCGTCCCTGCTGCTGCTCACGGCCTGGGTCGTCGCGTACCGCCGCGGGCGTCGGGGCGACCGGACCGGCGACGCCGCCCCGGAAGCGTCCCCGGAGCCCGAGGCGGCGGGTTCGGCGGCGTAGCGGGTCCCCCGGGGGTCAGGACCGGCCGGCGCCGGTCAGTTCCGCGACGCGGGCGGCGGTCTCCTCGGGCAGGACGGGCGGCTGCCCCGAGGTCCAGACGGCGCGCACGGACAGGTCGCCGATGCGCCAGCCGCGGTCGGTGCGCCGGAACGTCCCCTCGTAGACGCCGCCCACGGTGAAGCGGGAGTCGGCGCCCTCGCCCCGCGCCCAGAGCGTGGAGTCGAGGTGGAGGTGCGTCATATGGGCGTTCCAGGAGACGTCGGCGGTCCGGGCGCCCGGTGCGGTCCGGACGAGGACGTCGGAGGACATGTGGAGGGTGGCGGCGAACCGGCCGACGGACTCCTCCATGTGCCGTACGGCTTCGGCGCCCTCGGCCACGCCGAGCGGCGTCGTCATCCGTACGTCGTCGGTGAAGTAGGCCTCCGCCCAGCCCTCCTCGAACGTCTGCTCGTCCAGGGCGCGGAAGAAACCGCTGATGAGGTGGCTGATCTCGATGTGGTCCCGGAGTTCGGTCGTGTCCGTGGTCTCATTCATGGCTCGATCATGAGACCTCGACCAAACTTGAGGTCAAGTGTGAAGTCGAGCATGAGGTCAAGCCTCGGATCGCGGTGCCGTCTCCCGCTCCTCCCACTCCACAGCCCGCAGCAGGTACGCGCGGTCGTCGTCGCCGATCAGGCCGGCCGGGAGACCGGGGTCCGCGAGCAGCGCGCGCAGGTCGGGGGCGTGGGCCGCGAAGACGGTCCGGCAGGCCGCGCGCTCCCGGCGGTCGCGGTCGAAGCCGGACGGCGGTGCGTGGTCCTCGTCGTCCGCTTCGCCGTCGTCGGGCTCGGCCATCAGTGCGGCGAACACCAGCAGGCCGAACAGGTCCTCGCGCACCGCGAGACCGGGGACGGCCGCCAGCCGGATCAGGTACGGCAGGACGGCCGGCGCCCCCGCGCCGAGGTGCAGCGGGCCGCTCATCATGGCGTCCCCCACCTGCCTCACGGCCTCCGGACCGGCGGCCTCGTCGAGAAGCCCCCGCAGCAGGTACGGAACCCCGGCCGGGCACTCGGGGACCGCGGACCAGTCGACCTCCGCGCAGCCCGCGAGCGCGGGGTGGTCGTACGCGACCTGCTCCACCCGCGGATACGCGCGCAGGAACCGCGCGACGGAGTCCTCTCGCATCGCCGCCGTCACGACACACATCCCGTCGCCTCCCCGGTCCCGGTTCGCCGCCGACCCTACCGACCGAGCGGACGGACCGTGGTGATCGCCCGCCAGCGCGTAGCCGGCCTGGACGCGGCGGTCGGGGAGGCGGTGGCGGCCGGGGCCACCGTGGTGATGCCCGCACAGCCCACCCCCAACGGCCACCGCGCCGTACTGCGCCACCCGCGGGGAGGCGTGTACGAGTACGTCGGGCCCTGACCAGCCGAGACGCCTCCCGAACTCCCGCTTACCCACGGTCAGTTGGGCGGAATCGGACGTTCCTTGGCCGAAAAGCCACGCCCCCGGAATACGCCTCGCCCACGCGAACGCCGCCCGCCTAGGATCACGCACAGCATCGCGTGCCGGTCACCGTCCGGGTGAGGCATGGAGGTGCCGTGAGATGTCCAACGGAGGCATTCCACACATGTCAGTCGAGCTGAACCACACCATCGTCCATTCCCTGAACGACCAGGAATCGGCCACCTTCCTCGCCGGTCTCCTGGGTCTCGAAGTCGGCGCCCGGACAGGCCCGTTCATCCCAGTGAACACCGGCAACGGGGTCACCCTGGACTACGCCACCGTCCCGGCGGAGTCGATCACCACGCAGCACTACGCGTTCCTCGTCTCCGACGACGTGTTCGACGCGGCCTACGCGCGCATCCAGGAGGAGGGGATCACGTACTACGCCGATCCCCACAGGAAGATCGTCGGGGAGATCAACCACAACCACGGCGGCCGCGGCATCTACTTCATGGACCCGTCCGGGCACGCCATGGAGCTGATCACGAAGCCCTACGGAAACGCCGAGTAGACACCGACGACTCCGTGAGGCGACGGGCAGGCCGGGCAGCGCTCCCGGCCTGCCCTTCCTCGTTCCGGCGGCGGGGTGCCGGGGTCCTAGTACTGCAACCGCATCTGGGGTGACTGATGGCACTGTTCGTCGTTGATGTGACTGTGTGCTGATGAGTTGACGGTCGAGCAGGTCGAGTCG
>NZ_JBEYHT010000048.1:0-65145 GCF_040635425.1 Streptomyces laurentii
CCGCCCTCGCCACCAGCATCCCCCTCCTCATCGGCTTCCTCGCCTCCCTCCTCGGCATCGGCAACCTCGCCAACAAAGTCAAATCCGTCTTCCACACCGTCTCCAAACCCGTCAACCGCGCCATCGACAAACTCGTCGACCTCATCGCCAAAAAAGGCAAAGCCCTCTGGAGAAAATTCAAAGGAAAGGCGCCATCTAAGGAGTTTGATTCCAAAGGGGACGAGAAGAGGGAAAGTCGTAAGCGGCGTGAATTGCCACAAGCGATTATGCGGGCGAGAGAGATTGTCGGCGAGGCGGAGAGGGAAAGGAAAACTCCGAAGTCCCTTCTGGTTGAGCTGAAAAACCTCAGAGGTAAATTCGGCTGGATTCGGAACTTCCGCCTGGAGGGCTCCAAGCCTGCTGTCGTCATTCTGATTGCCAGCCGTCATCAAGTCTCGGAATTTAACAACCTTCCGTCGGCCCAGCAGCTGCAGCAAGTGACAGCTGTTCGTCAGATGGCGCATGCGTCAGTTGATTCGCTTAAGGAGGTGTACCAGGGTGGGAGAGTTTCGAGGGCGCTAGAAAGAAGCCCTGCAGTGAGGGATCAGATAAAGGTTAGGTATTCAAGTATTTGCGTTGTTGTTGACGGCCGTAAGACTTGGGAGCGGGAATATCGACGCGCGATAGAAGGGAATCCTACGCGTAAGTCTTTGATTGAAATTGGGCGAAAGTATCTCGACTGCCATGAAGACGCGCTAAAGCTCACGGAGGAGCTGGAGAACCTAAAGGCTACGACGCCGCCAAGAGTCGGTGACCTGGTGGATGTGAGATGGGGAGAGAATTCCTGGGTCCCCAGCAAGGTGACAGGGGTGACGGGAGGGGCGTTTGAATATAGGGCCCTGAGTGACTATGGAAAATCTCACGCCGGGGTGTATCCGCTCAGTCAGCCATGGAGGGAATTCGATCCGAATAGGCACTATAAGAAGGGTTCCGGGTGGGATCGAATAAAGAATAAGGATTCATGGAATAACTATCCTGATGCCAGGCAGACCCTTAACTATCGCCACCATGAAAGTTTCCAGAATCCATTCGAAATGGAGTGGCATCATATACATGAGCAGAGTGCTAATGGTCCGAACTCTGTGGATAACTTGACCCTCTCTCATCGCAGCCAGAACGCAGCATTCAATCACTGGTTTAATCGTCCTCAAAATGGCACAAATGGCGTTAAGTTGCGCGAATATTTAAAGGGTATCGGGGCGACACCGGATCAGCACAGGGAATGGGGTGATGTCTGCCTTGAGAAGCATGGGTTGAAAGTCGAGTCAGTGGATCGTGGGCGTGGTCGCTATCAAATCTTGGTACCCAAGTGATGGGAGCGAGTGTATGAAGGTGAAGGAAGTTCTCGAGCTGGCGAGTCCGCCAAGCGTGGAGATCCTCCACATGCTGCACGAAATTGGTGGACTGGAGGGGGAGGAGTCAACCCTTTGGGAGGTCCCTAGCGGCAGTGGTGACCTTCTTGTATCCGATCTCGCGGATCGATTTGGAATTGAGGCCATGGTTACATTCCGGTTGCTGCCAGAGCAGGCTGATTCGATGGGTGACCTGGCCGCATACTTGAACCTGGAATCCTTGGAGGAAGGGGATTGGTTCGAGCCTGAAGATTTGGCTATTCTTCGAGATCCCAGAGATCTTAGTTGCGTGGTTAGTTCGGCGTTGATGGAGAGTATCGAAGCCTTGTGTAAGGGGCTTACCTGGACACCGTGTCCGGAATTTGGATATGCTCACCGCCTTTCAGGTGTTCCGAACTTTCCTGAACCTCTAATGGTGCCGCGCCCAGTGAGCATGATGCAAGGGGAAACGGGCATGTGGCTCGTGCAGAGTGATGGTATTGAGGTCCTGAGTCCTGGTAACGTCAAGTTCCTTAGGGTTGCAGGTATTGCCGACTCGGCCAAATGTGTGGCTGCTGGAAGGGAGGTGCGAAGGCTTCGGATTCCTGTCTTCTCCGGGAGGGTTATTAAACTCCTGGAGAATGGTGAAATTCAAGGAATGGCAGGTCCTCCGATTTATCTTTTACTGAACCTCTTTCATCCCGAATAGTCGCAGGTCAAGAGTGTGTGGACAGCTTGGACGATGGTGCCGATGCGGCGGGTGGAACAGCGGGCCCGCCGGAGTAGTCGCCAGGACTTCAGCTGGGCGAAGGCGCGTTCGCCGGGAGCCCGGAGGCGTGCGTGCTCGCGGTTGAACTGCTGGTAGTGCGCGGGTTGTTCACGGATGTTCTTGTATGGGGTGCGGACAGTGGCGCCGGCGCCCTGGTAGGCGCGGTCGGCAAGGACGAGGATCTGCCGGGTGAGGCGGGCTTGGACGATGCCGTGGGCGCGGGCCGCGGTCAGGTCGTGCGTGCGGCCCGGCGTCGCACGGGAGAACCACAGCGGTGCCGTCCGGGGTCGCGATGACCTGGACGTTCATGCCGTGCTTGCGGTGCTTTTGCGAGTAGTACGGTTCGTCCGCGGCGATACGGTCGGTGGGGATGAGTGTCCCATCGACGATGACGAAGTCGCCCTCGCCGAGCCCGACCAGGGCCTCGTGCAGGCCCGGTGCCCAAGCAGCCAGGACGTCCAGGGTCTCGTCGACGTAGCGCCAGGCGGTCGCTTCCGAGACCCCGAACCCAGCACCCACCTGCGCGAACGTCTCATTCTTGCGGAGATGTGCCAGTGTCAGCAGGGCCTGTCTGAAGCAGCTCAGCCTCCGCCACGGCGAACGCAGTTCACGCCTTCGGGCGTAGAGCAGCCAGGAGACGTGCCCGACCAGCTCGTGCGGGACGTCGAGCGTGGCAGGATACGGAACCAACGAAGCCCCCCGGCCGTCGGCGTGTTGAGTGAGATCACCACACCAACGACGAGGGGCTTCTTCATGTCACCACCCTGCCGACCAGCCTGTTTCACCCTTCAGACCCCAGGGTGAAAGAGGCTCACTGAACTCGTGCTGAACTAATGCAAAAGTAGGCGCGCGTACGGGCCGAACTCCGAGGCCAGGGTCAGGCGGCCCAGTTTCTGGTATTCCCTCTGCACCGCGTGGATCAGCATCGGCATCGTCAGCGGGGAGGCGGCCTCCGCCGCCAGGTAGGCGGAGGTCACCGCGATCGAGCGGATGTTGCCTCCCGACAGTTCGAAGGCCTCGGCGCAGAAGTCGAGGTCCAGGTCGCCGGCGCGGGGGAGGTGCGGGCCCAGGGTGCGGTCCCAGAGGAGGAGGCGCTGGGTGGGGTCCGGGACCGGGAAGTCGATGATCAGGTCGAGGCGGCGGGTGAAGGCGTCGTCCAGGTTGGCGCGGAGGTTGGTGGCCAGGATGGCGAGGCCGTCGAAGGACTCCATCCGCTGGAGCAGGTAGGCCGACTCGACGTTCGCGTAGCGGTCGTGGGCGTCCTTCACGTCGGAGCGTTTGCCGAAGATGGCGTCCGCCTCGTCGAAGAGGAGGACGCCGTTCACGCCGGCCGCCTCCGAGAAGATGCGCTCCAGGTTCTTCTCGGTCTCGCCCACGTACTTGTCGATGACCGTCGCCAGGTCGACGGTGTACAGGTCGAGGCCCAGGTCCGACGCGATGACCTCCGCCGACATCGTCTTGCCCGTGCCGGAGTCGCCCGCGAACAGCGCGGCGACGCCGCGGCCCCGGCCGCCGCCCGGGCGCATCGACCAGGTGCCGAGGACGTGGTCGCGGTGCCGGGCGCGGGCGGTCAGTTCGCGGAGCTGGGCCTCGGTGTCCGGCGGGAGGACCAGGTCGTCCCAGCCGACGGTAGGTTCGATGCGTCGGGCCAGCCGGTCCAGCCCCGCCGCGTTCTGGGCCCGGGCCCCCTGCCGTACGTGCTCCGCCGTCACCGGGCCCGCCTCCAGGCGCGCCGACTGCACCGCCGCCCGCGCCGACCGTACGATCTGCTCCGGGGTGAGGAGGAACGGGGAGAGGAGCGAAGGGAGATCCAGGTCGATCGGGGCCCCCGCGCTCTCGCGCCACAACTCCGCCCGCGCCTCCGGGTTCACCCGCGGCGCCCGCACAAGCAGCGGTGGCCGGCCCGACCAGGCCGCGTCCCACGGCACCCGGCCCACCAGCGCCACCGGCACCGGCAGGTCCGTGACCATCCGCAGCAGGCCCGCCCGCTCCCGCGCCACCGCGTCGACCTGGGCGCACACCAGCCCCGCGCCCGTCAGCCGCGCCTCGCGCAGCAGGCATCGCACCGCCTCCGCCGGCGCCGGATCCTCCGCGAGCCGGGCCAGGTCGACGCCCAGCACCGCCCGCCCCGCCGCCTCCAGCGCCGACGAGGCCAGCGCCGTCCCCGCGCCGCCCTGTTCCTCCCGCAGATAGACGAGGCCCGTGCCATCGGCGAGGAGCCGGGCCAGCGGCGCCGGGTCGCCGACACCCCGAACGGGCTCCCACGGCGCGCGTACGTCCACCAGTCGCGCGTCCGGGGTGTCGTCGCCGAGCAGGAACGCGGTCACCCGGTCTGGCACCCGGAGCGCCCGCCCCAGGAACGGCCGTTCACGGTCCTCCACCAGGAGCAGGCCGCCCGCCCGCAACGGCGCCCGCTCGCCCAGCCGCGCCCGTGACTCGCGGTCCGCGTGCGCCACCCCGCACAGCCCGAGCGCCAGGCCGATCGACGGCCGGCGCCGCGTGACGTCGTCGTTGAGGTAGCCGTAGAACGCCTCGAACCGGTCGTCCAGATCCGGCAGCAGCGCGACCAGCAGGATCTCCACGTCCAGCACTGATAGACCGAACTCCCGGGCCATCTTGCCGAGTCGGGAGTCGGCAGCGGGCGCGGCGAGCGGGTGTACGCCGGGGAAGGAGCGGTGCTCCTCCAACAGCCGCTCCACGGCCTCCTCCGTCAGGTACAGGCCGCGGAAGCCGTCGTCCGGATCAGGGTCCACCTCCCGGCGCGCCTCGACGGCGTGCCGTACCCGACGTTCCATCTCCCGTGCCAGCGAAAGAAGTTCCGCCGTCAACGCCCGACCTCGCCGATCCGCACGTCGATACCCTCCTCGCCGACCGGCGGCCCGGCCACGTACCGCGGCGACGCCGTCACCGGCACACTCACCACCAGGTCGAGCGACGGCTTCAGCTCGCCGCCCAGCGCGCTCCACACATCGGCGAACGACCGGTCCTCCGGCGGCGGCAGGGCGATCGACATCGGCACGGCCGTACCGATCTCCGCGAGGGTGCCGGTGAGCCGCGCCGGAGGCAGCGCCTCGTACCGCAGCAGACACGCCAACAGCGAGGACAGCAGCCGGTGTTCGTCCTCCGGGCGCTTGGTCCAGGCAGTGATCAGATACGACAGTTTGAAGTAGCGCGGCGGCCGGCGCCGGGCCACGACCACGCCCCGCTCGTCGTACTCGTTGTGCAGTCCGCGCTCCCGGCGCCGCATGTCCTCGCGGATGTCGTACAGATACAGGTTCACCGTCGGCGCGTTGACCTTCGCCGCCCATTCCCTCGTCGGCGCGTCGAAGACCACCGCCACCTGCCCGCCCTCCAGGACCTCGGCACGGATCAGGGCCCGCAGGACGTCGTCCACCTCGTGGATCACGAACCCGTCACCCCCGTCCCGCGAAGTCCGGCGGCTGCAAGGCGCGTTGGATGACGAGAACGGGCTTCTCCAGCCGCTCCAGTCCGCGCACCTCGGCGCGCAGGTCGCGCGGTCCGAGCCGGTCCCTGCGCAGGATGAGGACCTGGGACTCGAAGCGGCCGTCCCGGCCCGCCGACAGAGGCGAACTGTCCGCCGTCAGGCCCGCCGACCAGCTGAGGCGCACCCGTTCACCCGGCGGGAAGTCCGTGCCCCGGACGATCACCGGTTCGCCCGGCCTTACCACCTGCGGCGTGACCTCCAGCCGGGGCTGGAGCACCCGCAGCGACGCCGTGGCCGTGTTGTCGCCGGTGTCCGGGTCGGCGGGGAAGCCGCGTACGGTCACCCGGACCGTGCCCGACATCGCCGCCCGGTACGTCGCCTTCTGCGTCACGACCACCCGGCCGCCCGGCGGGATCACACAGGGCGCGGCGGCGGTGCACCGGTCGGTCCGGGACAGGGTGCGGCGCGCGGAGTCCGTCGGCCCCGGCCAGGCCGCGGCGGTGACCACCGCGCGCGCCGGGTCCGGGCCCGCGTTGGTGAGCGTGTAGCGGGCGACGACCTCGCGGCCCACGTACGTACGGGACGGGGCGACGCTCATGGACACGGCCACGTCGGCGGAGGGCGGCACCGGCGGCGGCAGCACCCGGAACACCGCCGTGTCCGTACCGGTGTTGCCGGCCGAGTCCGTCGCCGTACACGTCACCGTCGTCGTGCCGACCGGGAAGAGCGTGCCGGACGCGGGCGTGCACGTCGGCGTCAGCGGACCGTCCTTGGCGTCCACGGCCGTCGCCGTGTAGTCGACCCGGACCCCGTCCTTGTCGATGCCGCGGGCCGTGCGGTCGTCGACGGTGACGACCGGCGCGGACACGTCGTTGACCGTGATCGCGATCTGCTGCCGGTACGCGGGGTCGTCGGCCGCCGTCGCCGAGACGCCTGGTGTGTCCGGCGCGAGCGTCCCGAGCAGGAACTGCACCGTGCACGTCAGCGTCGCGCCCTGCGGCGCGTCCGGGGCGACGGCGATGGTCTCGTCGAAGCCGGCGGTCTGGCCGCTGGTCACGTCGCGCGTGGGCGGGGCGAGGGTCACCGAGAGCCCGGGGTCGCAGGCGTCCAGCCGGTAGCCGACCCGGGTGGGGAGGTTGCTCAGGCCGTCGACGATCGCCTCGGCGACGCCGCTCGGGTCGATCGAGGGGAGCATCTTGCCGCCGGTTGCCCTGATGATCCGGGTGGCCTGCCCGGCCTCGGTCCGCGGATTCTCGATCTGGCCCGGGATGTTCGCGTATCCGGTGCCGTCCAGGCCGTCACCGACCGTGGTGGCGACATCGACGCCGACGACACGGACGTTCTTCTCCTGGAGTGCGCCGATCGTGTCGGCGATGCTGTGGCCGAGGCTGGGGCTGTGGCTGGAGGCGTCGCTGACGAGGACGACGACTGGGCTGGATCCCTCACGGAAGACGGTCTGCCCGTCGGCGCCGTTGGCGATCTGCCACAGGCCGTTGATCCAGTCCTCCGACGGGCCCATGCTGCCTTTGCCGAGCGTGATGTCGAGGGCATCCACGCCCTCGCCCAGCAGCTTGTCGTCCTGGGTGAGCGCCGCGGTGACCTTGAAGCCCGCGCCAGGGTCGACCTGCTGGTCGCCGAAGGTCGCCACCGCGAACCGGGCGTCCGGCTGCGCCGACCGCACGTTCGTGATGATGTTCGACAATCCCGTACGTACGTCCGTTTGTACGTCTTCCATGCTCAGCGTCCCGTCCACCAGCAGCACCACCTCCGGCCGAGGCGGCACCACCGGCGTCAGGACCCGCTTGTCGACCGCGAGGGACTGTCCCGGGTCCAGGGCCCTGGTCACACTGGCCGGTGTCACCGGTGGTATCGGCCGATCCGGATCAGCCGAAGGCAGTGCCATGGCGGACGTGCTCGCCGGGATCGTGCCCGCGGCGAGCAGCAACAGGGCGGCGAGGACGGTGCGCCCCGTGCCCTTGGACCTGCCGGCCGGCGACTGGAACCAGCGCACGGAACAACCCCCTCGCCCCTGACGGTCTTCCGCCCGAGGATCGCGCACCCGGCCCGGCCTGTCCCGTACGCGAAGTCCCGTACGAGGGAAGCCCGAGGTGCCCCAACGGGCAACAGTCGCGCCTCGCGCCTCGTTCCCGGGATCAGATCAGCCCCTGCCGCATCGCGTACGCCACCGCGTGCGAGCGGTTGCGCAGCTGCAGCCGGGTGATGACCGCGTGCAGCACGTTCTTGATGGTGCGTTCCGAGTACGAGAGCTTCGCCGCGATGTCCGCCGTGTCGTACCCCTCCGCCACCAGCCGCAGCACGTCCACCTCGCGCGCCGCGAGCCCGGTGAAGTGCAGCCCGCGCGGCCCGAGGACCTGGCCCTGGAGCCGGCCGACCTCCTCCAGGAGCCGTCCCACCAGATCGGACGGCAGATGCCCGGCGCCCTTCGCGACGGTGCCGATCACGTGCACCAGGTGCTCCGGGGTCGCCTCCGCGCGCCGGATCACCCCCGCGACCCCGCACTCCGCCGCGCTCACCAGCTTCTGCTCGTCGATGTCGGTGGTCACCAGCACCGTCCTGGCCGTACTGGTCCGCCGGATGTGCCGCAGCAGCCGCAGCACCTCCTCGTCGACCGCGTCGACGACCAGCACGACGACCTCGGGCGCCGGATCGGCGTTCTCGCTCCATTCGGTGACCGTGATCTCCGGACGGGCCCGCAGCTGACTCGTCACCCCCGCCTGCGAGATCGGGTCCTGCGCCCGCAGCGCCACAGTCGTTCGTTCCATGGTCATGCTCCCCCGGTGGAGGCGACCGCCCGCGCGCGTGCTGATGAGGTGTCCCACCGGAACCGAGTGCGACACCAGGCAAACCCGTCACGGCCGCCGGCGTTCAGAACACTGGAATTCGTCGACAACGCCGGTCTCATGCGTCATTCGGCGGTCTGGAAATGCCCTGCCACCCCGGCATGAAACGCCGCTCGCAGGTTTGGGCACCGAATCTGCCCGAATGTGTTCCTTCTCTGGCGATGCTGTGGAGCGGCCCGAGCCCTACGGTGCGCCCATGAGTCTTACGGCCAGCCTCGACGCGACCTCCGTCACCGCCGTACCGGGTGACGAGACGCGCCTGCCCCTCCAGGTCCGCAACTCCGGCTCCACCGTGGAGGAATACCGCTTCGAGGTGGCCGGGGCCTGTGCCGCCTGGGCGACGGTCGAACCCGCGAACCTCTCCCTCTACCCCGGCGACACGGCGACCGTGTCCGTCACCTTCCGGCCGCCCCGCGACTCCACGGTGCTCGCCGGCGAGACCCCCTTCGGGGTCCGCGTCATCCCCACCAGCGACCACGCCGAACCGGTCGTCCCGGAAGGCACGGTGGCGGTCGCGCCGTTCACCGAGGTCACCGCCGAACTGGTGCCGCGCGGCTCGCACGGCGTACGGCGCGGCGCGCACAAGATCGCGGTCGACAACCGGGGCAACGCCCCGCTCACCGTCGGCCTCGCCGCCCGCGCCGGCACCGAACGCACCCGGATCACCTTCGACCGCCCCGACCTGCGCATCGAACCCGGCCGGGCCTCGTTTGCCGAGCTGCGCGTCAAGCCCGGGCGGCTCCTGTGGCGCGGCACCGCCGTCACGCACACCTTCCAGGCCGTCGTTGCCACGCCCGCGCCCGAGGGCGAGGAACCGGCCGCCCCGGTCCTCCTCGACGGCTCCTACCAGCAGGAGGCGATCCTGCCGCGCTGGCTGCCGCGCGCCGTGATCCTCGCCTGCGTCCTCGCGCTGGCCTGCGTCGGCCTCTGGTACGGGCTGCTGCGCCCGGCCGTGAAGTCCGCGGCCCGCGAGGCCATCACCCCCGAGGTCATCGCCTCCGCCACCTCCGACCCCGCCAAGAACGGCGGCCAGTCGGCAGGTCGGACGGGCGGCCAGGGCGGCGGGAAGACCGGGGGCGCGGGCGGTGGCGGAGCGTCGGCGACCCCGACCCCGACCGTGAGCGTCAAGCCCTCCGCCCCGGCCACGCCCAAGCCCGGCACCGGGCCGCTTCCGCCGGCCGTGCCCACCAGTGCCCAGGTCAGGGTCAGGGACAGCGTCGGCGGCGGGGCGAGCAGCGACACGGCGCTCACCGTGCCCGCCAAGAAGACCTTCCGGGTCACCGACATCGTCGTCCAGAACCCGCAGGGCGACGCCGGATCCGTCGTCGTCACGGTCGGCCAGCGGACCTTCAGCCTCGCCCTGGAGAACTTCCGCGACTCGGACTACCACTTCGTCTCCCCGATCGTGGTGCCGGCCGGCAGCCGGCTGACCATGACGGTCGACTGCCGCAAGGTCGGCCGTCCGGTCAACGCCCCGACGCCCAGCCGCTGTTCGGTGTCGATGTTCGCCGGCGGCACGATGCAGCAGATCAAGCCCTGAACCCGCGGCCGGGGTCGAGGAATCGGCCCCGGCCCCGGCCCCGGTCAAGGCTCAGGCAGGCGGCGCCTCTTCTTCCTCCTCGGCGCCGCCTTCCGCCGCCCGCTGGACGAAGGAGCCCTGGACGTCGGCGGGTTGCTCGTCCTCGTCCTCCGTCGCGGCCCGCTGGACGGCGGGCGCCGCGGCGGCCGGCGCGGGACCGGCCGCGGCCGCCGGCTCGGGAGCGGCGACCGGCGCCGGATCGGCGGTCACCCGCTCCGCGTTGGCGACGGCCTCCCGCTCGAACCGGTCCGACGGATCGCTCACCCGGATCCCGCCCGGCGCCTCGGTCCCGTCGACCGGCCCGCTGCGCTGCTGGATCACATGCGTGAGCTCGTGCGCCAGCGTCGTGCGCCCCTGCGACGACGACGGATCGTAGGCGTCCCGCTGGAACACCACGTTGTTGCCCACCGTGTACGCGTGCGCCCCGATGCCCTTGGCGGACGCGTCGGCCGCGGTGTCGGTGTGGATCCGTACGTCGGAGAAGTCGGCGCCCATCCGCGCCTCCATGTCGCCGCGGGTGTCCGTGTCGAGCGGCTGTCCGCCGCCCGAGGCCAGCACGTCGTGGACCGGCGACCGCGCGCCCGGCGTCTCGGCCGGCTCGGCCTCCGCGACCTCCGCGGCCTCCTCGATGTGCTTCGCCCCGGCGGACCGGCTGCGCTGCACCATCGCCCCGACCGCCCCGTTGCCCACCGCCCGTTGGAGTACACCGAGGCCGGACGCCCCGACGACGTCCGTACGGCCCGCCGCGGCGGCCTCGAAGAGCCGGGCGGTCCCCGGGCCGTCGTCCCGGACACCGGAGCCACGCTCCCCGTCCAGGTGCCGGTCGTGCTCGTGCTCCGCCTGGAAGTCGTGGGCGGAATCGTGGTCGTGGTCCTGGTCGTGACCGTGCTCGTGGTCGTGCTGCCGGTCCTGTTCGTACGCGCTCATCGTCGGCTCCCCGCGGGTGACGGACGGTGCTCCGGGCGGCGCGCGGCCGCCCCGCTCCCCAGCCTGGTCACCGGCCGGTGCCCCGTCCAGTCCGGTCCCCGGCCGTCGGGTGCACGAAGCGCTGCCCGTTCGGGCAGGGCGCGGTGGACAGCCGCACGGGCAGAGCTACAGGCAGCGGCACGGACAGAGGGACGGGCAGGTGTGGACCGGAGCAACAGAAGCCCGCCGTACGGGCCTTCGCACGCGTTTCCCGGGATCCCTCGTGCGGGTGGAGTAACGCGGGAGCGGCGTCGAATAAGCCCGGACGGAGCGGCTCGCTCGCGATCATGCCCGGGTGACCCCTTCCCCTCTCGACCGGCCGACCGGTCGCCGCACCCCGCGCACGGCCGGAGCCCTCGCCGCCCTGGCCGCCCTGTGCGTCCTCCCCGCCCCGGCCGCCGTCGCCGCGCCCGCCGCGCCCGCCGCGCCCGCCGCGCCCGCCGCGCCCGCCGCGCCCGCCGTTCCCGCCGCCGCGCCTGCCTCGCCCGCTGTGCCGTCCACGCCGGGGGAGACCGGCGCCGAGGCCCGGCTTGCCGCGCTCCGAGGCCGACCCGAGGCGCTGCGCCGCTTCTTCGCCGCCCTCCCCAAGGGCGGTGAGCTGCACAACCACCTCTCCGGCGCCGTCACCACCGAGTACCTCATCGAACTCGCAGCCGAGGACGGTCTCTGCGTCGAACTGGCCACCGGGAAGGCCGTGCGGCCCCCGTGCGGTCCCGGAACCCGGGCCGCCGCCGACGCCCGCACCGACCCCGAACTGCGCACGATGCTGCTGCGGGCCTGGTCCATGGAGGACTTCCCGGCCGGGCAGTCCGGCCACGACCACTTCTTCGACACCTTCGACAAGTTCGGCGAGGTCACCGCGAGCCACCGGGGCAAGATGCTGGCCTCCGTCGCCGACGGCATCGCCCGGCAGAACCAGTTCTACCTGGAGACCATGGTCACCCCGGCCTCGGACGCCTCCAAGAAGCTGGCCTCCCAGGTCGGCTGGGACGCCGACCTGGCCAAGCTGCACGACAAGCTCGTCGCCGGCGGGAAACTCGACCGGGTCGTCGACCAGGCCGTCCAGGAGGCCGACGAGTCGGACGCGGAGTTCCGCCGCGAGTCCGCCTGCGGCACCGACCGGCAGCGCCCCGGCTGCGGCCTGACCATCCGCTGGATCTCCCAGGTGTCGCGCGGCAGTTCACGCGAGCGGGTGTTCACGCAGATGGCCACGGCCATGCGCCTGGAGGAGCGCGACCCGCGGTTCGTCGCCGTCAACCTCGTCCAGCCGGAGGACTGGGACAGCTCCTTGGAGAACTACAGCCTCCAGATGCGGATGCTGAAATACCTCAAGAGCGTCTACCCCAAGGCCCACATCACCCTGCACTCCGGTGAGTTGTGGCCCGGACTCGTCAAGCCCGAGCACCTCACCTTCCACATCCGCGACGCGGTGGACGTGGCCGGCGCCCAGCGGATCGGGCACGGCGTCGACCTCGTCCACGAGACCGGCTGGCAGCGCCTCACCGGCACCATGGCCCAGCGCGAGATCGCCGTGGAGGTGCCGTTCACCAGCAACGCCCAGATTCTTGGCGTCAAGGGCGACGACCACGCCTTCGTGCGGTACCGCGAGCGCGGCGTGCCCGTCGTGCTGGCCACCGACGACCCCGGCGTCTCCCGTATCGACATCACCCACGAGTACCAGTACGCCGCCGAGACCTACCGCCTCGGCTACCGCGACCTGAAGGACATGGCACGGGCGTCCCTGGAGTACGCCTTCCTGCCCGGTACGAGCCTGTGGCAGGGCAACCCGACCCGCGACGGCTACCGCCAGGCCCGCGCCTGCCGCTCCGAGGACCCCGGCAACGCCTACCCCGGCAAGGCATGCAAGCGTCTCCTCGACGGCAGCGCGAAGGCCCGGCTCCAGTGGGACCAGGAGGCCGCGTTCGTCGCGTTCGAGAAGTGGGCGGCGACCGGCCGCCGGTGACGCGTCACCCCGTACGTACGGCTGCCCCGCACCGAAGCACGGTGCGGGGCAGCCGTACGCCGGCGATACCTCAGCAGTCGTCGGTCAGCACGACCAGCTGCCGCGTGGCCCGGGTCATCGCCACATACCGGTCGACCGCGCCCGCCACGCCCGTGCCGAATCGTTCCGGCTCGACGATGACGACCAGGTCGAACTCCAGGCCCTTCGCCAGCCGCGGGCTCAGCGAGCGGACCCGCGGCCGCTCGCGGAACGCGGGAGCCCCGATCACACAGGCGACGCCCTCGGCGTGCTCCGCCAGCCAGCCGTCGAGCACCGACTCCAGCTCCGCCACCCGGCCGCGGCCCACCGGAATTCCCGAACCGCGCACCGACGTCGGCACGTTCGCGTCCGGCAGCGCCGCCCGGATGACCGGCTCGGCCTCGGCCATCACCTCTTCCGGGGTGCGGTAGTTGATGCTCAGCGAGGTCTGCTCGATCCGGTCGAAGCCGACCCGCTCCAGCCGCTCCCGCCACGACTCGGTGAAGCCCTCCCGGGCCTGCGCGCGGTCGCCGACGATGGTGAAGCTGCGGGACGGGCAGCGCCGCATCAGCATCCGCCACTCCGCGTCGGTGAGTTCCTGCGCCTCGTCCACCACGATGTGCCCGAACGGCCCGTCCAGCGGATCCCGCCGTTCGCCCGTCAGCGCCGCCTCGTCGATCAGGGTCGTCTGGAGGTCCTGGCCGTGCAGCATGGTCACCGCCCCCTCGCCGTCGGGGTCGGCCCGCACGATGTCCTCGATGACCCGGGCCATGCGGGCGCGCTCGGCGGCGGCCTCCGCCTCGCGCTGACGCTGCCGCCGGGACGCCTTGGGATCACCGAGCCGCTGCCGGGCCGCGTCGAGGAACGGCAGGTCGGACACGGTCCACGCCTGGGGCTCGGCACGCTGGAGCGCGCGGACCTCCTCCGGCGCGAGCCAGGGCGCGCACATCCGCAGATACGCGGGTACGGACCACAGGTCGCCGACCAGATCGGCCGCCTCCAGCAGCGGCCAGGACCGGTCGAGCGTGCCGACCAGTTCCTTGTCGTGCAGCAGCGCCCGGCGCAGCAGCCGCTCCGGAATCGCCTCCTCGTCCTCCTCCTCGCCCCGGCCGTCGTACGCGCGCCCGGCGGTCTGGGCCTCCAGCTTGTCCCGCAGGATCGCCACCAGCTCGTCCCAGATCCGGCCCCGGGCGTCGTTGTGCGGCGTACCGGGGTCGGGCGCGTCGAACGCCTCGGCCCACTCCCAGGCGCTCAGCGTCACCGCTCCCCACGGGGTGGTGACCGTCATGTCGTCGACCGGCGGCTCCTCGTAGAAGCGGACGCCCTTCTCGATCGCGCGCACCAGGTCCATGGACGACTTCAGCCGCGCCACCTCCGGGTCCGGCTCGGGCACCGCCCCCGTGCCCTCGGCGACGAGGTCCCGCACCGTGCAGGTCCGCACCCCGTCCTCGCCCAGACTGGGCAGGACATCGGAGACGTACGAGAGATACGGCTGGTGCGGACCGACGAACAGCACGCCGCCGCGCCGCTGCCCGAGCCGCGGGTCGGCGTGCAGGAGGTACGCCGAGCGGTGCAGGGCGACGACGGTCTTGCCCGTACCGGGGCCGCCGTCCACCACCAGCGGGCCGCGCGAGCCCGCCCGGATGATCGCGTCCTGGTCGGCCTGGATGGTGGCGAGCACGTCCCGCATCCGCTCCGAGCGGTTGCCGCCGAGGCTCGCGATGAACGCGGACTGGTCGTCGAGCGCGGCATGCCCGTCGAGCCCGTCGGCGGTGAACACCTCGTCCCAGTAGTCGCCGACCCGGCCGTCGCTCCAGCGGTACCGGCGGCGGCTGGCCAGGCCCATGGGCCGGGCGTGGGTCGCGGCGAAGAACGGCTCGGCGGCCGGGGCACGCCAGTCGAGCAGCAGCCGGCGGCCGGTGCTGTCGGTGAGCCCGATCCGTCCCACGTACACGGGGTCGGAGCCGTCCTCGGCGACCATCCGGCCCAGGCACAGATCGAGCCCGAAGCGGCGCAGGGTGCGCAGCCGCGCGGACAGCCGGTGGATCTCCTGGTCGCGCTCCAGAGCCTCCCGTCCGGCCCCGCCGGGTGCCTTGCGCAGGATGTCGAGCTGGTCGGACACCCCGGCGACGGTCTCGTCCAGGCAGGACGCGACGGCCGCGAAGTGGCGCTCGTCGTCGGCGATCAGCGCCGGGTCGGCCTTGGGGGACAGCTGGTCGGACAGAGCGAAAGGACGAAAGGAACTGGTCGAACTGGTGGCAGGCAAGGATGAAACTCCCGTAATCCGCAGGTCGGGCCTCGGCGTGCGATTCTGCGGCATGAAGGGGGCCTTGTGGCAAGGCCCCCCTCGTGCTATACGTTGAACATGGCGAGAGGTGGAGCACACCTGCTCGCCTTTCGTATTCCCGGCACCCTTCACCGGAGCGGTGGGACAGCACGGAAGCGTCGCCCAGGCGGGCGCGGGAAAACGCCTCGACCAGGCCCTCCGGCCCCCCTGATCATGGCCGCATGAACCTGGTCACATCGGCAGCGACCGCCCTTCAGGACCAGGCCGCTCTCTGGAGCGTGGGGGAGGTCACCTCCGGCGACGTCGTCGACGCCGCCTGCGACGCGCTCGTCGCCCGCCGGACGCTGGCCGGCGCCCTCACGCCCAACGAGCCGGCGTTCCGAGTCCACCTCCTCGGCGGCCACCGGCTGCCCCTGGCCCGGCGGCTCACCGAACTGGAGGACAGGTACCGGATGGCCGAGTGGGACGAAAGGCCGGAGGCGGGGATCGACGACGAAGTCATCGCCGAGGCCCGTCGGATCGCCCACCGTCCACATGTTCCCGTCCATGCTGACCCCGTCGACCCCGTCGGCCCCGTCGACCCCGTCGGCCCCGTCGGCCCCGCCGAGCCCGCCGATCTCCCCGACTCACCGGCCTGACGCAGGCCGGCGGAACCGGTCCGCCCGAGCCCGTCGTGCCTTCGTCCGTTCCCCTGACCGACGCCGCCGAAGGACCCGCCCATGCCCCGTACGGCCGCCCGCTCCCTCTATCTCACCCGCCACGGCGAGGCGACGCCGGACGAGAGCGCGCTGACGGAGGCGGGCCGCCGGCAGGCGGCCCTGCTCGGGGAGCGGCTGCGCGGGGTCCCGCTGACCGCGGTCCACCACGGGCCGCTCGCCCGTGCCGAGCAGACCGCCCGCCTGATCGGCGAGGAGCTCGACGGTGTCCCCCTGCGGTGCTCCGAGACGGCCGGCGACTACGTCCCGTACCTGCCGCCCCGCGACGAGCTGCCGCCGGAGGCGGCCGACGGCCTGATGGGCTTCCTCGCGCAGTTCACGGCCGAGGAGTGCGAGCGGGGGCCCCGGCTCGCGGCGGCGGCGCTCGCCGCGTTCACCGGACCCGTCGCCGGGGACGCACCGCGCCACGAGCTGGTGGTCACCCACAACTTCCTGGTCGGCTGGCTCGTCCGGGCCGCCCTCGACGCGCCGCGCTGGCGCTGGCTGGGCATCAACCACGCCAACGCGGCTCTGACCGTCATCCGCTACGCGCCCGGCCGGGCCCCGGCGGTCCTCCTGTTCAACGACACCGGCCACCTCCCCGCCGAACTGCGCTGGACCGGCTTCCCGCCGGAACTCCACGTCTGACCCCCGGCCCCCGCACAAGGGCGGCGGCCCCGGCACACGAGGTGCCGGGGCCGCCGCGTAGAAGCCGACGCGTTCGCGTCAGGCGACCGAGCCGAACATGGCCGCTCCGGGCGCCTTCGGGTCGTTGCTGGTCCAGACGTCGCGCGCGGCGCTCACGAACTCCTCGATGCTGACGGTCCCGTCGCCGTTGAGGTCGATACGGCGGAAGGTCTCGGCGCTGAGCGCCTCGTCGACACCGAACGCCTGGTAGATCCGCTCCACCTGCGAGCGGGTGAGCAGGCCGTCTCCCTCCTCGTCGGCCGCGCGGAAGGTGACCTCCGAAACGCGGATCATCTTGTCGACGTACTCCGGGTCCTGGTCGAGACCGCGGGCCGCCGCCGCGGTGAACTCCTCCCGACTGATATGGCCGTTGCCTTCGACGTCCGCGGCCTGGCGGATGGTCTCCCACCACGCCGCGAAGGTCCCCTGGATCTCGGCGAGCAGGCGCGGCTCCATGTGTTCGCGCAGTGCGACCATCCGCTGCGCCATGGTCCGGAAGTCGTCCGCGCCGAGGACCCCGTCACGGGTGATGTCGAGAGTGTCGAAGACCCGGTCGATGTTGGACTTCTGTACCTGTCCGAGCACTTGGTGTTCCTTTGCTTTCGAGGTCTTTCTCATGTCCCGATCTGAATCCGGGATTCCGGATTTCGGGCGGGTCCGTGGGCCTCTGCCGGGGCGGCGGGGTGGAGCGGGGGTCAGACGGCCTGGTGAGCCCGGCGCCGCGGGGTCATCACCACGCGGTCCGGGGAGAGGGCGGCGCCGGCGACTTCACGGGGCGCGCGGGCGGAGGCGGATTCCAGCCGCCACCGCTGGGCGAGGGTCGCCACGGTGAGGGCGAGCTGGGTGAGGGCGAAGTGGTCGCCGACGCATTTGTACGGGCCGGTGCTGAAGGGCAGATACGGCGGGCGCCGCGCGCCCTGCGGATCGCCGGCGGGTTCGTCGTGCTCGCGGCCGGGCCGGAACTCGGCGGGCCGTGGATAGATCGCCGGGTCCCGGTGCAGGGTGGCCGGGCTGAACACCAGCTCGGCCCCGGCGGGCACCCGCGCCGTCCCGAGCGTGACCGGGGCGGTCGGCCGGCGCATGAGGATCCACGCCGGACTGTGCAGCCGCAGCGTCTCGCGGACGACGCTGCGGGTGTACGGGAGCGACGGCAGGTCGTCGAAGCCGGCCGGGCGCCCGCCGAGGGCGGTGTCGACCTCCTCGAGCAGCCGGGTGCGCACCTCGGGGTGGACGGCGAGTTCGTGGTGCAGCCAGGTGAGCGTGGTGGCCACCGTCTCGATGCCCGCCGTCATGAAGGTCATGGTCTCGTCGCGCAGCTGCGTGTCACTCAGCGGCCGGCCGCTCTCGGGGTCCGGCGAGCCGATGAGCAGGGACAGCAGATCGTCCCGCTCCTTTCCGCCCTCTCCTGCCGGACCCCGGTCCGCCCGCTGCTCCCTCACCAGCTCGTCGACCAGCGCGCGCAGACCGTGCTGCGCCGCGTCGAAGCGCCGGTTGGCCGGGATCGGCAGCCGGTCGAGCCAGCCCGCCGGCAGGATGACCTTGCGGCCCATGCCCCGGACGAACACCGGCAGCCAGCGCTGGATCCGGCCGATCCGGTCGCTCCCGATTTCGCCGCCGAACAGCACGCGCGCCACGACCTCGCTGGTGAGCGCGTACATTTCGGCGCCGACGTCGATCGGCCGCCCCTCGGTCCAGCTCGCGCAGCGGGTGACGGCGACCTCCCGCATGACCTCCGCGTACGTCTTCAGCCGGTCCCGGTGGAAGGCGGGCTGGACGATCCGGCGGCGGCGCCGGTGGTCGGGCCCGTCGATGGTGAAGAGGTTGTCCCCCTGGTAGGGGCGGAACTTCTCGTGGAAGGTGCCCTTGCGGTAGCTCTCCACGTCGGCGGCGAGCACCTGCCGTACGAGCTCGGGGGAGTTGAGCACGTACACCTGCGCGGGGCCGATCCGGACCCGGACGATGTCGCCGTGGGCGCGGACCGACTGCAGCAGGCCGACGGGGTCGCGCAGCAGCGGCAGCGCGTGTCCGAGCAGCGGGAGGGCGCCCGGCGCGGTGGGGACGACGGCGTCGTCCGGGGTGGTGCGCGGAGGCCGGGCCACGCCCGGCGGGGCGTCCGGGACGGCGCTCATCGGACCTCCTCGGCCACGGCCGGCTCCGCCTCGTCCACGCGGCCGGTACGGGCGGACGCGGCATCCGGTCCGGCGGCGGGCCGGCGGTGCAGCCGCAGCCGCAGGCCGCGCGGCTCGATGATGCTGCGTCCGCTGATCGTCACCGGGGTCGCGTCCGCCGGGGCGAGCTTCCACTCGGCGAGCATCGAGGCCAGCGCCAGGGTGATGTTGTTGACGGAGAAGTCCCGGCCGACGCATTTACGGAAGCCGGTGCCGAACGGGATCATCGCGAGGGCCCGTTCGGCCTTCACCCAGCTCTGCGCGTCTCCGCTCCACCGCTCCGGGGCGAACCGCTCCGGGTCGGGGAACAGGTCGGGGCGGTGGTGCAGGATGTACGGGCTGATCAGGATGTCCGAGCCGGCCGGGATGCGATGGCCGCCCAGTTCGGTGTCGTGGACCGTGGTCCGGCTGAACAGCCAGGCCGCCGGGGTGATCCGGAAGCTCTCGGTGACGATGTCGGCCAGCGTGGTGAGCCGGGGCAGATGCGCGTGGCGCGCGGTGGCCCCGCCGCAGACGGCCCGCGCCTCGGCGGCGACCGCCTCGTCCAGGTCCGGGTGGCCGGCGAGATGGTGCAGGGTCCAGGCCAGCATGGACGCCGTGGTGCCGATGCCCGCGATGAACATCGTCATCACCTGTTCCCGCACCTCGGTGTCGGTGAGGGCCGCGCCCTCCTCGTCCGGGGTGAGGAGCATCGACAGCAGGTCGCCGCGGTCGCGGCCGTCACGCCGGTACGCGGCGATGGTGGCGTCGATCCGCTCGTACAGCGCGCGGCGCGCCTCCTCGTAGCGGCGGTTGGTGGGCAGCAGCGGCACGTGCCGGATGCCGGGGGCGACCATCCGTACGAAGGCGCCGCCGACCAGCGTGTCCACGTCGCGCAGGGTGTCCGCGATCCGGTCCTCGGCCGCGGTGCGGCCGTTCGCCGAAGCTCCGTCCGCCGCGTCCTCGCCGGTGAACCAGGAGGCGAACATGGTCGAGACGGTGATCCGCAGCGCCAGTTCCTGCATCACGCGGTACACGTCGAGGACCTCGCCCTCCCGCCACGCCGCCGTGACCGCCTCGATCTCCCGGCCCGCCAGCTCCGCGTAGTCCACCAGCTTGCGCGGGTGGAAGGCGGGCTGGGTGAGGCGCCGGAGCCGGGTGTGCTTGGCGTGCGGGCAGGTGGCGAGGCCGTCGCCGAAGAAGACGGCGATGTTCTCGAAGAAGGGGCCGCCCTTGTCGAAGTCGTGGCGTCCGGTGAGCAGGACCGGGCCGACCAGTTCGGGGGCGCAGACCACGTACGTACGGCGTGGTCCGAGCCGGATCTCCACCAGGTCGCCGTGCGCGGGCAGGGAGGTGAGGAAGCGGATGGGGTCGGTGAGCAGCTGCCGCAGATGGCCCAGGAGCGGCAGGGCGCCGGGGGCCTTCGGGACGGGGGCCGCGGTGCCCTCGGGGGCGAGGGCCGTGGTGGTGTCGGTTGTCGTCGCCATGTCGGTGTTCAGCTCTCCGCCCCGACCAGCAGGTCATTCGCCCAGTCGGGCAGCACGCGGTGCTCGTGGTGCCGGGCGGAGATCCCCTCCCATTCGTAGTCGCCGCAGATCCAGTCGTGGATGATCTCCGCGTACCCGAGCACCGCGTCCCGCTGGCCGGGTTCGAGGGCGTCGGCGAGCCGCCGCAGGTCCGTCGCCTCCAGCTCGACCAGCTCGTCGACCTTGCGCTGGGCGAGCCGGGAGCCGTACGCCATGGCCTCGCGCCGGGTGCAGTCACGGGTGCGCTCGATGAGGTGGATGGCGTTGTGTCCGCCGGTGACGTCCTCGTGCCGCAGGGACATCGAGTCGTTCCGTAACGCGACGAGATCGGCCCCGAGCCGGCGCATCCGGTGCAGCACGGGGTCGTGCCAGACGGCCGGGGCGACCTCGGTGCCGCCCCAGTGCTCGCCCAGGTCGTTCTGCCCGAAGGCGCAGGTGGTGGCGGCGCGCAGCGGGAAGTACGCGTCGAGGTCGGCGTGGACGCGGCCGTCGGTGCGGTCGATCGCCTCGGTGAGCTGCGAGGAGAAGTACGCGCTCCAGTGGTACGAGACGCGGGTGCGCAGCGCGGCGGACATGCCGTGCGTCATCCGGGGCCACAGGTCGGCGAAGGCCCGTACGGTGGGCGCGGGGTGGTGCTCCCCGCCGGGGAGGCCGTGCACGGTGTCGATGAGCGCGCCGCAGACGGCCGCGACGCGGCGTGGGTCACGGCCCAGTTCCCCGTCGAGCTGGTCGTCGAAGGGGAGGAAGTACCAGCCCATCATCTGTGCGGCGGTGGCGGCGTCGTCGGCGTCGGCGTGCGGGTAGAAGAAGCCGGCCACCTCCGCGAGCCGCCATGCGACGAAGTCGTCGACCGCGCTCTCGCCCTGAAGCAGGCCGAAGGCCCGCATCCAGTCGATCGCGCGTTCGCGCGCCTGTTCCAGATGCGGATTGCTCCGCAGCGGCCACGGGGTGGTGAACACCACGCCCTCGTACGTCACGGCCCGAACCCTTCCTCCGGAGAAAAACTGTCAAGGAAGGAAGGATCTTGAGTCGAAGACACCTACCGCAACGCCACGCCGATGAGTCCACCCGAACGAGCGAGATTGCGCACAGACAAGTGACGCCGGTCTGCTTGTCGGGTGAACGTGCAGGTCGAGGAGGAAGCGGAATGTTCAGCCCCGGATGGCGGTCACGCTTTCCCCTGCTTCAGGGCAGAGCTCCCGCGCGCCGCGCCGCCACCACCGCCTCAAGGCGGGTGTGGGCGCCCAGCTTGCGCATCGCCGAGCGCAGATAGCCCTTCACCGTCTCCGGGCTGAGACCGAGCCGCTTGGCCGCCGCCGCGTTCGTCGCCCCCGCCGCGACCGCCGCCAGGACGTCCGTCTCGCGCGGGGTGAGGACCACCGCCGGGACCTCGCCGTCCGGCCCGCCGCTGCCCGGCCGGGCGCCCGAGGCGGATTCGAGCCGGCCGCACACCGCCCACAGCCGCGCGCGCAGCTCCGGGTCGGCCACCTTCGGCGCCAGCTCGCGCAGCTCCCCGTACGCGAGCCGCATCTCCTCGCGCTCCGCCGCCAGCCGCCGCGCCTCGTCCCGTACGGCCAGCGACTGCTCCACGTCCCGGGCCGCCGCCACCGCCGCGTCGAGGACCCGCTCGCCGATCGGCAGGGCGTCGCGCAGCGCGCCGTACAGGACCCCGCGCACCTCCCGGCGTACGACGAGGGGCACCGCCATCACCGACCGCAGGCCCTCCGCCAGGACCGGCCGGTCGTACTCGTGGGTGATGTGCCGGGCGGAGGCGTAGTCCGTGACCGCGCACGGCCGCGACAGCGCCAGGCACTTCCCGCCCAGACCGGAGCCGGTCGAGATGGTCAGCCCGCGCAGCGCCGGCGTCACCGCCCCGCTCAGCTCCGCGATCCGCATCGCGCGGCCGTCGTGCAGCAGCCCGCCGAACACCACCTGGAGGCCCGTGGCGCGGCGCATCCGCAGCAGAGCGGCGCGCAGCTCCACCGATTCGACCTGCTCGGGCACAGTGCGCTCCTCCTCCCCGGCCGGCCGTGTCCGGGCCGGCCGCCGGACTACCCCCGAACGGGGGTAGTGAGACCTGGGTCACTGATTACACGATGTCCGGGATCGGTCCGGCAACGAGGAGGACACATGACGGCAACGAGCGCGGCGGAGCCCACGGAGGCGACGGAGAGGTTCCGGGCCGCCCGTGACTTCCTGCTGGAGCACCGCGAGGACTACGCCACGGCGTACGCGGGCTTCGCCTGGCCCCGGCCCGACCGGTTCAACTGGGCGCTCGAGTGGTTCGACGTCATCGCCGCGGGCAACGACCGGACCGCCCTGCACATCGTGGAGGAGGACGGCACCGAGACGAAGGTGACGTTCGCCGAGATGTCCGAGCGCTCGAACCGGGTCGCGAACTGGCTGCGCGCCCAGGGCGTCGCGGCCGGCGACCGGATGATCGTCATGCTCGGCAACCAGGCCGAGCTGTGGGAGACCATGCTCGCCGCGATGAAGCTGCGCGCCGTCGTCATCCCCGCCACGCCGCTGCTCGGCCCCGCCGACCTGCGCGACCGGGTGGACCGCGGCGAGGCCCGGCACGTCCTGGTGCGCGCCGAGGACACCGCCAAGTTCGCCGACGTGCCCGGCGACTACACCCGGATCGCGGTCGGCCTGAAGGACGCGGAGGAGGGCTGGCTGCGCTACGAGGAGGCGTACGGCGCGGCCGCGGACTTCGCGCCGGACGGCGACACCCTCGCCGACGACACCCTGGTGCTCTACTTCACCTCGGGCACCACCTCGCGCCCCAAGCTCGTGGAGCACACCCACACCTCGTACCCCGTCGGCCACCTCGCCACCATGTTCTGGATCGGCCTCAAGCCCGGCGACGTGCACCTCAACATCTCCTCGCCCGGCTGGGCCAAGCACGCCTGGTCCAACCTCTTCGCCCCCTGGAACGCCGAGGCGACCGTCTTCATCCACAACTACCAGCGCTTCGACCCGGCCCGGCTGATGGCCGAGATGTCCCGGCACGGCGTCACCAGCTTCTGCGCCCCGCCGACCGTCTGGCGCATGCTGATCCAGGCCGACCTCGCCCAGCTCACCACCCCGCCGCGCGAGGTCGTCGCGGCCGGCGAGCCGCTGAACCCCGAGGTCATCGAGACGGTGCGGCGCGCCTGGGGGCGCACGATCCGGGACGGCTTCGGCCAGACCGAGACCGCCGTGCAGGTCTCCAACAGCCCCGGCCAGCTGCTCAAGGAGGGCTCGATGGGGCGGCCCAGCCCCGGCTACCGGGTCACCCTGGTCGACCCGGTCAGCGGCCGGGCCGACGTCGAGGAGGGCGAGATCTGCCTGGACCTGGCCGCCGGCCCGGTGGGCCTGATGGCCGGCTACCACGGCGACCCGGAGCGTACGGCCGAGGCCATGGCCGGCGGCTACTACCGCACCGGCGACATCGGCGCCCGCGACGCCGACGGCTACATCACCTACATCGGGCGCGCGGACGACGTGTTCAAGGCGAGCGACTACAAGATCTCGCCGTTCGAGCTGGAGAGCGCGCTCCTGGAGCACGAGGCCGTCGCCGAGGCCGCCGTCGTGCCCGCGCCCGACCCGCTGCGGCTCGCCGTTCCCAAGGCGTACGTCGTCCTCGCGGCCGGCTGGGAGCCGGGACCCGAGACGGCCAAGGCGCTCTTCGCGCACTCCCGTGAGGTCCTCGCGCCGTACAAGCGGATCCGCCGGATCGAGTTCGCCGACCTGCCCAAGACGGTCTCCGGCAAGATCCGCCGGGTCGAGCTGCGCAAGCTGACGGCGGAGGGGACCACCGGCACCGAGTACGCGGAGGGGGACGTCCGATGACCATAGAGGAGCCCGTACCGGTGTCGTACGCGCACGGGGTGTCCGAGACGCCCCTGCTCGGCGACACCATCGCCGCCAACCTGGACCGCGCCGTCGCCGCCTGGCCCGAGCGCGAGGCCCTGGTCGACGTGGCCTCCGGGCGCCGCTGGACGTACGCCGCGTTCGGCGCCGACGTCGACCGGCTGGCCGACGCGCTGCTCGGCAGCGGCGTACGGAAGGGCGACCGGGTCGGCATCTGGGCCGTCAACTGCGCCGAGTGGGTCCTGGTGCAGTACGCCACGGCCCGTCTCGGCGCCGTCATGGTCAACATCAATCCGGCCTACCGCGCCCACGAGCTGGAGTACGTGCTGCGGCAGGCGGACATCTCGCTGCTGTTCGCCTCGCTCTCCCACAAGACCAGCGACTACCGGGCCATGGTCGAGCAAGTCCGGTCCGCCTGCCCGGAGTTGCGCGAGTCCGTCTACTTCGGCGATCCGAGCTGGGACGAACTCCTCGCCCGCCGCGCCCCGGAGGGCGTCCGGCCGGAGGAACTGTCCTGCGACGAACCGGTCAACATCCAGTACACCTCGGGGACGACCGGCTTCCCGAAGGGTGCCACCCTCTCCCACCACAACATCCTCAACAACGGTTATTTCGTGGGCGAGATGGTCGCCTACAGCGAGCAGGACCGGGTCTGTCTGCCCGTGCCCTTTTACCACTGTTTCGGCATGGTGATGGGAAATCTCGCGATCACGTCACACGGCGCCTGCATGGTCATCCCGGCCCCCTCCTTCGACCCGGCCGCGACCCTGCGCGCCGTCCAGGACGAGCGCTGCACCTCGCTCTACGGCGTGCCGACGATGTTCATCGCCGAACTGAACCTGCCCGACTTCGCCTCGTACGACCTGTCCACGCTGCGCACCGGCATCATGGCGGGTTCGCCATGCCCGGTGGAGGTGATGAAGCGGGTCGTCGCCGAGATGAACATGGCCGAGGTGTCGATCTGTTACGGCATGACGGAGACCTCGCCGGTCTCCACCCAGACCCGCCGGGACGACGACCTGGAACGGCGTACCGGCACCGTCGGGCGGGTCATGCCGCACATCGAGGTGAAGATGGTCGACCCCGCCACCGGCCTCACCGTCCCGCGCGGCACGGCGGGCGAGCTGTGCACCCGCGGCTACAGCGTGATGCTCGGCTACTGGGACGAGCCGGCGAAGACGGCGGAGGCGATCGACGAGGGCCGCTGGATGCACACCGGGGACCTCGCCGTGATGCGCGAGGACGGCTACGTCCGGATCGTCGGCCGGATCAAGGACATGATCATCCGGGGCGGGGAGAACGTGTACCCGCGCGAGATCGAGGAGTTCCTGTACGGGCACGCCAAGATCGCCGACGTGCAGGTCGTCGGGGTGGCCGACGAGCGGTACGGCGAGGAGATCCTGGCCTGCGTGATCCCGCGTGACCCGGCCGATCCGCCCACGCTGGAGGACATCACGGAGTTCTGCCGGGACCGCCTCGCCCACTACAAGATCCCGCGGCGCCTGGAGATCCTGCCGGAGTTCCCGATGACGGTCAGCGGGAAGGTGCGGAAGGTGGAATTGCGGGCGCGGTACGGGGAGGGGTGATCCGGCCCGCGCGCGACATGGCCTCGGGTGCCGCTTCCGTCCGTGCCGCCGCGATCTCGCGGCGCATGCAGACCCGGGGCCAGGTGGCCAGGCCGTGCGCCGCCTCGGCCTGGCTGATCGCCCTCAGCCCGTCGGTGAGCGCGGGATCGCCCTCGCCGACGCGGCGGAAGCCGAGCCGGGCGTAGTACGGGGCGTTCCACGGGACCTCGGCGAAGGTCGTCAGCGTCAGCGCCGTCAGGCCCCGCGCGCGGGCGGCGTCCGCGAGATGCTCGATCAGCGCCCGGCCGACGCCCCGCCGGGCGGCGTCCGGGTGCACCGACACCTGCTCGATGTGGGCGGCGCCGTCCACGGTGTCCGTGAGCAGATAGGCGACGGGCCGGTCGGCGCCGTCCACCGCCACCCAGGCCCGGCCGTCGTCGCGGTAGCCCTCCAGAACGTCCAGCGGCAGCGGGTCGTCATCGGCGATGGCGGCCATGCCGAGGGGGCGGAAGGCCTCGCCGGCGGCGCGTTCGATGTCCTGGAGGACGGGCAGTTCGGCCGCTTCGGCCGCTCGGATGCGCATACGTCAGTATGGCCTGCCGCGCGGGGCGCCCTCATTCCGGCGTGCCGCCGGTGCAGGTGGGGCCGTTGTCCGGGCTCCAGCCGCGCCCGGCGCCGTACCCGTCCTCGTCCCCGCCCCGGCGCCGCAGCAGCCCGCCGTCGCGGGAGAAGTGCGGCAGGAACAGGGTGAGCGCCGGATCGCCGTACAGCGCCACGTACAGCAGCACGTCCCGGGCGTCGGGCACCTCGCGGCGGTGCGCGGGCAGCGGGTGGCGGGCGCGCAGCGCGCTCAGCAGCCGGCGCGCGGCCCGGGTCGTCGGCGGTACGCAGAGCAGCGCGACGGCCGCCACCACTGGCAGCGCGCCGAGCACGAACGCCACCCCCGCGGCGCCGTCGCGGGGCATCGACGTGATCAGGCCCGCGCCGACCGTGACCGGCACGCAGGCCAGCAGGATCCGTGCCGTGCGCAGCCGGCCCGGCGGGCGCAGCAGCCCCGTTCTGCCGAGGTCGGTGCTCAGCGCGTCGAGCGCCTGCCGGGCCTTCGGGCGGGTCGCGAGCACCCGCAGGGCGAGGGCCCGGTGCAGCGAGCGGTGGACGCCGAGCTGGAGCGGATCACGGGTGCGGCCCGTCCCGCCGTTGGCGCGAATCGTCCCCCGCCGGCCCGCCGCCACCGCGCCCCGCTGATACAGGGCGACCAGGGCCACGGTCACGGCCGCGCGGGGACCGCCGCGCAGCATCGCCAGCGCCTCCGGTGGCAGCTCCGGCCGCTCCGGGCTGCGGGTACGCAAGAGCAGGGCCGCCAGGACCAGTTGACCGAGTGCCGCGCCAAGGAACCACCACATCCCCGTCGTCATGGTGTTCACCCCCCGACTGTGTTGTGCCCGGGGGAGGGCCGGTCGTCACGTGCGGTTGGCCGAAATCCTCGGGGAGGTACGGGGGTTCGGACCCGTGGCCGGTGGGGTGGCGGGCACGCCGGGGACGGTCACGGGGCGCCGGTGGAGACGAGTTCCCCGGCGTGGGTGTTGACGGGCTGCGGGGTGCCCGTGAGGTCGAGGACGAAGAGCGGGATGCCGAGGCCCTCGGCACGCTCGTGCGCCTCCGGCGTGTAGCCGGCCAGGGAGAAGCAGACGCTCACGGCCGAGTGGCTGAGCCCGTTGAGCCACAGGCATTCGACGGCGCGCAGCCCGGTCGGGCGGGTGCTCGGGTCCACCTGCGCGACGAGTCCCGGGCCGCGCAGGTCCACGGCCGTGGTCGCGCGCTCCTCGGGCTGGACGACCTGGCGGAAGCCGAGCCAGTGCAGATACCCGGCGGAGGCGGCGACCGCGTCCCGCGCGGTCCGGATCGTCACCGGCCGGAACACCGCGCGCGAGCCGGAGGCGGCGCCGCAGCCGCCGGTCCGGTCGCCGGGGTGCGGCGGCAGCGGGGAGGGATGGCGGCGGTGGAAGGGGACGAGGCCGTCGGCGGTGTGGGTCTCGGGGCCGGCGGACGGGCCGGCGGAGGTGGCGGCGGACGCGGACGGGCCGGTTCCGGGGGCTTCCGTCGTGGGATCGGCGGGGGTGGTGGATCCTTCCGGACCGAAGCCTTCCGGGCGAGGGCCGTCGGGGCCCGTTCCGTCCGGGCCCGCCGCGCCCGGCCCGTACGCCCCGTACTCGAAGGCGTCCGGCTCGAACCCGCGCGGCTCGCGTCTGCCCGGCTCGATCGCACCCGGCTCGATCACACCTGGCTCGAACATGTCTGGCGTACAGGCGCCAGGGGCCTCCGCCCCGTGCCCGTATGGCCCGGGGGCCGACGGCTCCGCCTCGCACGCCCCCGGTTCCGCCGCGCCCTGGACCGGCACCCGCAGCACCGCCCCGCACGGGCAGCCGACCTCCGGGTGCGGCCAGTCGGAGGTGCGGGAGCACAGCGCGCAGCGCACGGTGACCCATTCGTCCGACCAGGTGCGGTGGGTGATCGTCGCGGCCGTGGTGCCCCCGATCAGCGCGGGCGCGACCGGGGCGCCGCACACGCAGGGGAAGGCGGGAGCCGCGTACCGCACCGTGCGAAGGCATTCCGGACAGCGCACCTGGACCGAGTCACCCACTCCGAACCCCCTTCGCGTCGTGCGCTCCCATCGTCCACCAATCGGGGACTTCGGGGGAGGGAGTTCGGCCATCGCGCGGCCTTCGGCGCGGGTCCGGCGGTTCCGGGAGGGTCCGCGGGGAACGTGTGGGCCGTCTCTTGACGCCTTTTCGACACGCCACCTACATTGCTTCCGTATAGCAGAACAGTACTTCCGCATTACGGAATTGTCCCCGCTGGAGCAGGAGCACTCCCATGCCTCGTATGACCGCCGCCGCAGCTGCCGTTGAGATCCTCAAGCGCGAAGGCGTCACCCACGCGTTCGGCGTGCCCGGCGCGGCGATCAACCCCTTCTACCGCGAGCTCCGGAACGTCGGCGGGATCGGCCACACCCTCGCCCGGCACGTCGAGGGCGCGTCGCACATGGCGGAGGGCTACACCCGCGCCAAGGCCGGCAACATCGGGGTCTGCGTCGGTACGTCGGGCCCGGCCGGCACCGACATGATCACCGGTCTGTACTCGGCCATCGCCGACTCGATCCCGATCCTCTGCGTCACCGGCCAGGCCCCGGTCGCCAAGCTCCACAAGGAGGACTTCCAGGCCGTCGACATCGCGCGGATCGCCGGCCCGGTCACCAAGGCCGCCACCACCGTCCTGGAGGCCGCCCAGGTCCCCGGCGTCCTCCAGCAGGCCTTCCACCTGATGCGGTCCGGCCGCCCCGGACCGGTCCTCGTCGACCTGCCCATCGACGTCCAGCTCACCGAGATCGAGTTCGACCCGGAGACGTACGAGCCGCTGCCGGTCCACAAGCCCGCGGCCACCCGCGCCCAGGCCGAGAAGGCCCTCGGCTTCCTGCTCGCGGCCGAGCGCCCGCTGATCGTCGCCGGCGGCGGCGTCATCAACGCCGACGCCTGTGACCTGCTCGTCGAGTTCGCCGAACTCACCGGCGTCCCGGTCATCCCCACCCTCATGGGCTGGGGCACCATCCCGGACGACCACCCGCTGAGCGCCGGCATGGTGGGCGTCCAGACCGCGCACCGCTACGGCAACGCGACCTTCCTGGAGTCGGACTTCGTCCTCGGCATCGGCAACCGCTGGGCCAACCGCCACACCGGCTACAACCTGGACGCCTACACCCAGGGCCGTACGTTCGTCCACGTCGACGTCGAACCCACCCAGCTCGGCAGGATCTTCGCGCCCGACTTCGGCATCGCCTCCGACGCCGGGGCCGCCCTCGCCCTCTTCGTCGAGGTCGCCAAGGAGCTGAAGGCCGCCGGCCGGCTGCCGGACTTCTCCGCCTGGGCCGCCGCCGCGCAGGAGCGCAAGGCCACCCTCCAGCGCCGGACCCACTTCGACGACGTCCCGATCAAGCCGCAGCGCGTGTACGAGGAGATGAACAAGGCGTTCGGCCCCGAGACCCGCTACGTCACCACCATCGGCCTCTCCCAGATCGCGGCCGCGCAGTTCCTGCACGTCTACAAGCCGCGCCACTGGATCAACTGCGGCCAGGCGGGCCCGCTCGGCTGGACCATCCCGGCCGCGATCGGCGCCGCCACCGCCGACCCGGACACCCCGGTCGTCGCGCTCTCCGGCGACTACGACTTCCAGTTCATGATCGAGGAGCTGGCGGTCGCCGCCCAGCACCGGGTCCCCTACGTCCATGTCCTGGTGAACAACGCCTACCTGGGCCTCATCCGGCAGGCGCAGGCGGGGCTCGGCATCAACTTCGAGGTCAACCTGGAGTTCGAGAACATCAACACCCCGGAGATCGGCGTCTACGGCGTCGACCACGTCAAGGTCGCCGAGGGGCTGGGCGTCAAGGCGATCCGCGTCGAGGACCCGGCGCTGCTGGGCGAGGCGCTGGAGCGGGCGCGGAAGTGGGCCGTCGAGTTCCGGGTCCCGGTCGTCGTCGAGGCGATCCTGGAGCGGGTCACAGACATCGCGATGAGCCGGACGGCCGACGTCGGCGACATCACCGAGTTCGAGGAGCCGGCCACCGAGCCGGGCCACGCGCCCACCGCGATCAAGCCCCTCCAGGCCGCCCGGGCCTGAGCGCGGGTCCAGCCCGCGGGGCGGGTCTCACGAGCCTGACGGGCGGGCCCGGTGTGCGGGGGCCCGCCCGTCAGGCCTCCGCCGACGCCGCCCGGACGAGCACGGTGCCGGCCTCGGTCCGGTCGTACAGGACCGAGCGGCCCGCCCGGCGCCGCCGTACCAGACCGGCGTCGAGCAGCACCTTCAGATGGCGCCCCACCGACCCGAGTCCCTGCCCGGTCAGCGCCACCAACTGGCTGGTGGACGTGGGGGTTCCGAGGCGAACGAGGACTCCCGCCCGCCCGCGTCCGAGCAAGGCCGCCAGTGCCTCGGGCGCCCCCGCCGCCGACACGTCCGCGAGGGCGCCCGCGCACGGGTACACCACCGCGTACCGCTCGGAACCCTCCCAGGACACCCAGCCCTTGGTGAACGTCACGGGCACGAAGAGCAGCCGGCCTCCGCCCACCGAACGCGGTGGCAGGTCACGGGAGTTGACCTGGAGGCGGCCGTCGCCGAGCCAGCGCAGCCTCCCCGGGCACAGCGCGTCGAGCGCCGCCGCCCAGCCGCCCCGGCCGAGCAGCGCGGTCCGGGCCGTGACGTCGGCCTCCAGGACGCGGCGCCGGCGCGGCCAGTCGGGGCGTACGGTCTCCCGCCACACCCACTCCAGGACCTCGGCCATCCGGTGCGGAAGGTCGGGGGCCGAGCGCAGTGGCTCCGGCACGGTCCCGCCGATGGACACCTCCAACTGGGGGACGGCATCGGCGGGTTCGGCGTCCCGTACCGCAGCCACCTCCTCCTCGAAGGACTGCTCGCGCTCACCGGACGGGGTCGGCGTGAGGAAGTCCGCGTTCCAGGTGGGACCGAGCGCCGCCCGGACGAGCAGCGCGTCCGGCCGGCGGGCCGCCAGGCGCTCCCGGTAGGCGGGCAGATGCGCGGCCAGCCAGGCGCGTTCGCCCGGATGCCCGCCCGCGGCCGCGTGCAGGGTCTTCAGGGCCGCGATGGTCTCCGCGAGTGGCGAGAGGACGAAACGGCTGCCCGCCAGGGAATCCGTACCGATGTGCCACCAGCCCATGCCCGCGTACCCCGCCTCTCGCCGTCCCCTCCGGACCGCGACCTTTCGCCGCCTCGCGAAACAGTACCGAGCGGCTCCGCCGTTCACCCAGACTCCGGCGCATGCCCCGCTACCGCGATCTCTTCCGCGCCCCCGAGTTCACCCCGCTCTTCCTGAGCGGCTCCGCGCACGTCGCCGCCCAGACCCTCAGCGGGCTCGGCCTCGCCACGCTCGTCTACCGCGCCACGGACTCCCCGCTGCTCGCCGCCCTCGCGATGTTCGGCCCGAGCCTCGCCCAGCTCGTCGGCGCCACCACGCTCCTGTCGGCCGCCGACCGGCTGCCGCCGCGCGCCGTACTCACCGGCGTCGCCCTGGTCTTCGCCGCCGGCACCGCGGCCCAGGCACTTCCCGGCCTGCCCGTCGGTGCGGCCTTCGCCCTCCTCTTCCTCCAAGGGCTCGTCGGCTCCGTCGGCGGGGGAGCGCGGTACGGGCTGCTCAACGAGATCCTGCCGCGCGAGCGCTACCTCATCGGCCGCTCCGTGCTCAACATGGCCACCGGGATCAGCCAGATCGCCGGCTTCGCGACCGGCGGGGCCCTGGTCGCCCTGCTCTCGCCGCGCGGCACCCTGCTCGCGGGCGCGGCACTCTATCTCCTCGGCGCGCTGGTGGCCCTGACCGGCCTGTCCCGCCGCGCCCCGCGCGCCACCGGCCGGCCCTCGCCCGCCGAGACCTGGCGGACCAACGCCCGGCTGTGGTCGTCGAGGCCGCGGCGGCTCGTCTACCTCGCCCTGTGGGTGCCCAACGGCCTCGTCGTCGGCTGCGAGTCGCTCTTCGTCCCCTACTCCCCGGAACACGCCGGACTCCTGTTCGCCTGCGGCGCGTTCGGCATGCTGGCGGGGGACGTCGCCGTCGGACGCTTCGTCCCGGCGCGCCGGCGGGGCCGGCTCGCCGCCCCGCTCCAGGCCCTGCTCGCGGCTCCGTACCTGCTCTTCGCGTTCCGGCCCGGGGTGCCGGTCGCGGTCGTCGCGGTCGCCGTGTCCGCCGTCGGCTACAGCGCCAGCCTCCTCTACCAGGAGCGGCTCACCGCCCTCGTCCCGGACGAGCTCGGCGGCCACGCGCTCGGCCTGCACACCTCGGGCATGCTCACCCTCCAGGGGCTGAGCGCGGCCCTCGCGGGCTCGGTCGCACAACTCACCTCGCCCGCCACGGGAATGACCCTGCTCGCGGCCGGCTCGCTGCTGGTCACGGTGATGCTCGTGCTCGCCGGGCGCGCGGGGCGGCGGCCCGCGGCGGAGGAGCGGGAGCCCGTACCGGCGAAGGCCCCGTAGTCGCACCGCGGTCCGCGACCGGGGTTCACGGACACGCGAGGGAGCGGCACCGGGGATCGTGTCCCTGGTGCCGCTCTGGTGCCCGCCCGGCGGCGCGCGGCCGGCGCGACGATGGTCGTGCGCACCGCCGGGCGGAGTCGTGCCCCTTCCTGTGCGGGAAGGGGAGCGCCCGGGCCGCGGCGATGCCGGCGGGCGCCCGTACTCCCCTTCTTTCAGGTCAAGAAGAAGAGCCGGAGACCCTGGCCACCGCACTGGCTCGGCGCCACCGCGGCCCTCACGCTGTCCGGAGCGCCCGCCACCCCTCATCCGGGCCGGTGCTCCGGACCGCGTACGGACCCTGACCCTCCGTCAGTGTCCGTACGCGGTCGGGGAATCGGAGGATCAGTCGGCGCGCAGGGCGTGGACCGCCTCCTCGACGCGCCGACCGTACTCGGCGTCGGCGGCGGCGAAGTGGGCGAGGCACTTCTCCACGACGTCGTCGCGGGAGACCTGCGACAGACTGCCCGCGATGTTGGAGACGAGACGGGCCTGCTCCGCCGCCGACATCAGCCTGTAGAGCTCGCCTGCCTGGAAGAAGTGGTCGTCCTTGGCGTGCTCCGGGGCCGCGTGCGTGCCGGTCCAGCCGTGGATCGCGAGCGGCGCGGACAGCGGGGCGTCGGTCTGGCGCGGACCGGAGTACGAGTTGGGCTCGTAGTTCCTGTCGTGGCGCGAGCCGTTGCGGGTGGCCATGAAGCCGTCGCGGCCGTAGTTGTCGGCCGGGGCCGCCTTCGGGGCGTTGACCGGCAGCTGGGTGTGGTTGACGCCGAGGCGGTAGCGGTGGGCGTCCGCGTAGGCGAAGAGGCGGCCCTGGAGCATCTTGTCCGGCGACGGGCCGATGCCCGGGACGAAGTTGTTCGGGGAGAACGCGGCCTGCTCGACCTCCGCGAACACGTTATCCGGGTTGCGGTCCAGGACCAGCCGGCCCACCCGCTGGAGCGGGTAGTCGGCGTGCGGCCACACCTTGGTGAGGTCGAACGGGTTGAAGCGGTAGTCCGCCGCCTCGGCCGCCGGCATGATCTGGACGTAGAGGGTCCAGGACGGCGTCACGCCGCGCTCGATGGACTGCAGCAGGTCGGTCTGGTGCGAGTGCGGGTCCGCGCCGGCGAGTTCGGCGGCCTGCTCGGCGGACAGGGAGCGGACGCCCTGGTTCGTCTTGAAGTGGTACTTCACGAAGAAGGCCTCGCCCGCCTCGTTGGTCCACTGGTAGGTGTGCGAGCCGTAGCCGTTCATGTGGCGGTACGAGGCGGGGATGCCGCGGTCGCCGAACAGCCAGGTCACCTGGTGCGTGGCCTCGGGGGAGTGGGCCCAGAAGTCCCAGACGTTGTCCGCCTCCTGCTTGCCCGTGAACGGGTCGCGCTTCTGGGAGTGGATGAAGTCCGGGAACTTGATCGGGTCCTGGATGAAGAAGACGGGCGTGTTGTTGCCGACGAGGTCGTAATTGCCCTCCTCCGTATAGAACTTCACGGCGAAGCCGCGCGGGTCGCGGACCGCGTCCGCGCCGCCGAGCGAGTCGGCCACGGTGGAGAAGCGCAGGAAGAGCTCCGTCTTCTTGCCGACCTCGGAGAGGAAGGCGGCCCGGGTGTGGGCCGTCACGTCGTCGGTGACCTCGAAGTGGCCGTAGGCGCCCGAGCCGTGGGCGTGGACGACGCGCTCCGGGATGCGCTCACGGTTGAAGCGCGCGAGCTTCTCCAGCAGGTGCTGGTCCTGGAGGAGGATCGGGCCACCGACACCGGCGGTGGCGGAGTTCTGGTTGTCGGCGACAGGGGCGCCGGACTCGGTCGTAAGCACGCGCTGCGACATTTTGCCGGGTCGACCTTTCGTGAGCTGCACTGTTGCTGACTTCACTGACTGCGGGAGTGCTGAGGAGCGTAAGGACGCACCGTGAAAGTCGTCAACAGTTTGTTGAAAATGGAGTGTGGTGTTCCGAGCGGCGGCGGCGCCTGGGCGCGACAGGACAGTGTCAGCGCCACCGCCGCCCGGAAGTCCGGGCGCGACCAGGCCGGTTGGGGTCGGTAGGGCCGGTCGGAACCGCTGGGGTCCGGGTCAGGCTTGCGGGCCGGAGAGACGCTCGACGGCGCGCAGCAGGGCCGAGTGGTCCAGGCCCCCGTCGCCCTGGGCGCGCAGGGAGGCGACGAGCTGGGCGACCACGGCGCCCACGGGCAGGGCCGCGCCGACGGTGCGGGCGGCGTCGGTGACGATCCCCATGTCCTTGTGGTGGAGGTCGATCCGGAAGCCGGGCCGGAAGTCCCGGTCGAGGAAGTTGTCCTTCTTGCGGGCCAGCACGGTGGAGCCGGCCAGGCCGCCGCCCAGCACGTCGAGCGCGGCCCGGAGGTCCACGCCGGACTTCTCCAGGAAGACCACGGCCTCGGCGCACGCCTGGATGTTGACGGCGACGACGAGCTGGTTGGCGGCCTTCACCGTCTGGCCGGAACCGTGCGGGCCGCACAGGACGATGGTCTTGCCGAGCGCCTGGAAGAGCGGCAGCGCCGCGTCGAAGTCGGCCTGCTCGCCGCCCACCATGATGGACAGGACGGCCTCGACGGCCCCCGCCTCGCCGCCGGAGACCGGGGCGTCCAGGACGCGGACGCCCTTGTCCCGGGCGTTCTTCGCCAGGTCGACGGAGGTCTGCGGGGTGATCGACGACATGTCGATCAGCAGGGTGCCGGGCCTGGCGTGCGCCAGGATGCCGTCGGGGCCGTAGGCGATCGCCTCCACCTGCGGAGAGGCGGGCACCATCGTGATGACGACGTCCGCGTCCCGGACGGCCTCGGCGATCGAGCCGGCCACGGTGCCGCCGGCGGCGGCCAGCCGGTCCAGCTTCTCCTGCTCCAGGGTGTGACCGGTCACCTGGTAACCGGCCTTGAGCAGGTTCTCGGACATGGGCGAGCCCATGATGCCGAGCCCGATCCAGGCGATCGTGGGGCGGGCCGGCGGGGAGGAGTCGGCGGGAGTGCTCATGGTGAGGGTGCCTCTCGATGCGGGGGTACGGGGAAGGGGGCCGGGTCAGCGCGCGGCGCGGGCCTCGACGGGGAGCCAGTCGAAGGACGCGGCGGCGTCGGCGGCCTTGTACTCCAGGCCCACGTAGCCGTCGTAGCCGGCCTCCCGCAGCTCGTCGAGCAGCCGCTCCAGGGGGAGTTCGCCGGTGCCCGGGGCGCCGCGGCCCGGCATGTCCGCGATCTGGACGTGCCCGGTCCGGTCCGCGTAGCGGGCGATGACGCCACTGACGTCCTCGCCGTTCATGGCCAGGTGGTAGACGTCGAGCAGGAACCGGGCGTTGCCGAGTCCGGTGGCCGCGTCGACCCGGTCCACGATCTCGATCGCGGCGGGCGCGCTCACCAGCGGGTAGAGCGGCGACTCGGGCCGGTTGAGGGTCTCGATCAGCAGGATCGCGCCGACCCGGTGGGCCGCGCGGGCGGCCAGGACCAGGTTCTCCAGGGCCAGTTCGTCCTGGACGGCCGTGTCCGCACCCTCGACGCGGTTGCCGTAGAGCGCGTTGAGCGCCGTACAACCCACCGAGGCGGCGAAGTCCGCGGCGACGTCGATGTTCGCCCGGAAGCGGTCCGACTCCTCGCCGGGCACGGAGACCGCGCCGCGGTCCGGTCCGGGGAGCCGCCCCGCGTAGAAGTTGAGGCCCACGAGCCGGGTGCCGGCGTCGTCGAGCGCCTGCTTCAGGGCGTCGAGTTCGCCCTGCTCGGGGGTGGGGGTGTCGATCCAGGGCCACCACAGCTCGACCGCGGTGAAGCCGGCCGCGGCGGCGGCCGCGGGGCGCTCCAGGAGCGGGAGTTCCGTGAAGAGGATCGACAGGTTCACATCGAAGCGCTGGTCCGGGTATCCCATGAGGATGCGGCGCTCCTTCCGTATTGCGGAAGTAACTTTCTGTCTGCCGGAATGCTCTCGATGGGCGGCGCACTTGTCAAGAGGTCCCCGCAGGTCCAGGGCTGCCACCGGGCCGGGGCGGGCCGTAGCGTGGGGGCATGGTGCGTTTGAGAGTGGAGTTCACGACCGAGCCGTTCGACCTCGACGAGGCGCCGGCGCACGCGGTCGTGGCTCGTGAGGTCATCCAGTCCGCGTCGCTGGACGCGGTGGATGTCGGCCCCTTCGGCAATACGGCGGAAGGGGGCGCCGACGCGGTGCTGAGCGCGGTCGGCGTACTGCTGCGCGAATCCCTGGAGGCCGGGGCGACCCGGGTCTCGCTTCAGGTCAACGTGATCGGCGAGGACGAAGGCGTAGGCGACATCGGCGGCGGCCGGGGGGCGGCCGGCGACGGTGCGATCCTCCAGGGGGGTGGGAAGTGACCGAGCATCCGCTGATCGCTGCGGTGAAGCCGCTGGTCGACGCCGTGGGTGCCGAGCTGCTGGGGCCGGAGCAGGCTGAGGGGGACGACGTCGTCCTCGCCTGGGAGGGCGAGGACGTGCTCGCCGTGCGGCTGCCGCGGCTGTCGGAGTCCCTGGACCACATCCTCGCGGCGATGGAGCGGCGGCACGGGATGCCGCTGTCCGGACTGGACCGCAAGGCGAAGCAGGAAGTCGTGCGGATCCTGGAAGCGCGCGGTGCGTTTTCCGTGCGCCATGGAGTGGAGACGGTGGCGGGCGCCCTGGGCGTCTCGCGCTTCACCATCTACAACTACCTCAACCGGGAGACCGCTCTGACCAGGGAAAAGGCTGTCAAAGAGGCCTAGTTGAGCGCCTTGGAAGCCTTGTGTGACCACAAGCCGTCGCCCATGTTTCGGGGTGGCGGCTTTCGTGTCACCAACTTTTCAACAAACTGTTGACGTTGTGTTGCGGAGGGCGTTAGCTATCCGCAGCCCGTCCGACGCACAGCGAAAAACAGCCACGGAGGCATCCCGTGACGTCAGGTACGACACCGGGCCTCACCCGGTTCAACACCTCGGCGGAGGGCGACGCGATCGCCGCGCTCCACGAGGTGTGCGCCAGCTCGGCGTGGGGAAGCAGGATCCTCGCCCAGCGCCCGTACACCTCCGCCGAAGCCCTCCTTCTCGCCAGCGACGCCGCCACGGCCGAACTGACGGACGAGGACCTGGCGGAGGCCATGGCGGGGCATCCGCCGATCGGGCGACCCAAGCCGGGGGACCCCACCTCCTCCCGTGAACAGAGCGGGATGGCCGGCGCCTCCGCGGAGCTCAAGGCCGAGATGCTCGAACTCGACCTGGCCTACCAGGAGCGGTTCGGTCATGTCTTCCTCGTCTGCGCCACCGGCCGGACCGGTGCGCAGATGCGCGACGCGATCCGGGAACGGATCGGCAACTCGCCCGAGCGGGAGCGGGAGATCGTCCGCACCGAACTGGGCAAGATCAACCGCATCCGGCTGACCCGTCTCGTACACACCGAGGAATCGAACTGATGAGCACCGACGACACCGCCTCCGTGTCCACCCACATCCTGGACACCAGCATCGGCCGCCCGGCCGAGGGCGTCGCCATCACGCTCGCGGCCCGCGCCGGCTCCGGCGGGGACTGGGCCGCCCTGGGCGGCTCCGCCACCGACGCCGACGGGCGCTGCAAGGACCTCCCGGCCCTGCCGGTGGGCACGACTCACGTACGGCTCGGCTTCGAAACCGAGGCGTACTTCCTGAGCAAGCAGAAAAGGCAAGCCGAGGCGCAGCAGGACGCCCCCGCGAATCGGGACAGTGGTGCGGCCGGTGTCTTCTTCCCGGAAGTGGCGATCACGTTCGCCGTCGTCCCGGGCGAGCACTACCACGTACCGCTGCTGCTCAATCCGTTCGGCTACTCCGTTTACCGAGGGAGCTAGCAGACCATGACATCCCCTTCCCACCCGGTGGTCCTCGGCCAGAACCAGTACGGCAAGGCGGAGAACCGCGTCGTCAAGATCACCCGCGACGGCGGTACCCACCACATCAAGGACCTCAACGTCTCCGTCGCCCTCTCCGGCGACCTCTCCGACCTCCACCTCACCGGCTCCAACGCCCACTGCCTCCCCACCGACACGACGAAGAACACCGTCTTCGCGTTCGCCAAGGAGTACGGCATCGAGTCCGCCGAGCAGTTCGGCATCCACCTCGCCCGGCACTTCGTGACGAGCCAGGAGCCCATCCACCGGGCCCGGATCCGGATCGAGGAGTACGCCTGGGAGCGCATCGCCGGCTCCGACGCCAACTCCCGCTTCATCGGCGCCGACGAGGTCAACCACTCCTTCGTCCGCAAGGGGCAGGAGACCCGCGTCACCCAGATCACCTACGACGGCGAGAAGTGGGAGGTCGTCTCCGGCCTCAAGGACCTCGTCGTCATGAACTCCACGCACTCGGAGTTCTGGGGCTACATCAAGGACAAGTACACCACCCTCCAGGAGGCGTACGACCGCATCCTCGCCACCACGGTCTCCGGCCGCTGGCGGTTCAACTGGACCGACGACGAGCAGCGGATGCCGAACTGGGAGCGGTCCTACGAGCAGACGCGGAAGCACATGCTCGAGGCGTTCGCCGAGACGTACTCGTACTCGCTCCAGCAGACCCTCTACCAGATGGCCACGCGGATCATCACCCACCGCGCGGAGATCGACGAGGTCCGCTTCTCGCTCCCCAACAAGCACCACTTCCTGGTCGACCTCGAGCCCTTCGGCCTGAAGAACGAGAACGAGGTCTACTACGCCGCCGACCGCATGTACGGCCTCATCGAGGCCACCGTCCTGAGGGACGGCGCGACGGCGCAGATCCCGGTCGACATGACCAACCTCTAAGCGGCCCTGAGCGTGCCCCCGCCCGTCCCGCAGCCGGGCGGGGGCCCGCCAGACCGGAGGGAACATCCCATGGCTCAGCCTGCACAAGGGCCGGCACCCGCCGAAGGCCCGTGTTCCGTCTCCCCGTCCGCCCCGGGCTGCCACCCGGTGGACGAGAAACTCCCCGCCTCGCGGCTCCTTCCCGCGGCGCTCCAGCACATCGCCGCCATGTACGCCGGGGTCGTCACCCCGCCGCTCATCATCGGCCAGGCCGTCGGCCTGGACGTGGGCGGCATGACCCGGCTCATCGCCGCGAGCCTGCTCATCGCGGGCTGCGCCACCATCCTGCAGACCCTCGGCCTCGGCCGCTTCGCCGGCAACCGTCTGCCGTTCGTCAACGCGGCCTCCTCGGCCGGCATCGCGCCCATGCTCGCGATCGCCGAGACCAGCACCAAGGGGCACCAACTCGCCGCCATCTACGGGGCGGTGATGGTCGCGGGCGTCTTCTGCCTCGCCATCGGGCCCTTCTTCGGGAGGCTCCTGCGCTTCTTCCCGCCGCTCGTCACCGGCGTCGTCATCACCCTCATCGGGGTCACCCTGATGCCCGTCCCGGTGGGCTGGGCCCAGGGCGGCGACAAGAACGCCGCCGACTTCGGCTCCATGAAGTACCTGGCGCTCGCCGCCTTCACCCTCGTCGTCATCCTGCTCTTCCAGCGCTTCGGCAGAGGCTTCGTCAAGCAGGTCGCCCTGCTGCTCGGCCTGTTCACCGGCACCCTCGCCGCCGTCCCCTTCGGCATGGCGGACTTCACCGCCCTGCGGGAGGCGCCGATCGCCGCGCTGCCCACCCCCTTCGCCTTCGGCACCCCCGAGTTCCACCCCGCCGCGATCCTCTCCCTGTGCCTGGTCATGCTGGTCCTGATGACCGAGTCCAGCGCCGGCATGCTCGCCCTCGGCGAGATCTGCGACCGGCCCAGCGACGGCGGCACCCTCACCCGCGGCCTGCGCACCGACGGCCTCGCCACCCTCCTCGGCCCCGTCGTCGGCGGCTTCCCCACCTCCGCCTTCGCGCAGAACGTCGGCGTGGTCTCGCTGACCCGGGTGCGCAGCCGGTACGTCGTCGCCGTCGCCGGCGGCGCCCTGCTGGTCCTCGGCGCTTTCCCGGTGCTCGGCGCGGTCGTCTCCCTCGTCCCCATGCCGGTCCTCGGCGGCGCGGGCATCGTGCTCTTCGGCTCGATCGCCGTCAGCGGGATCCGCACCCTCGCCGAAGCCGGTCTCGACGACAGCTCCCACATCATCCTGGTGGCCGTCGCGCTCGGCGCGGGCATCATCCCGCTCGCCTCCCCCACCTTCTACGCCGGATTCCCCGCCTGGGCGCAGACCGTGCTCGGCTCCGGCATCAGCGCGGGCGCGCTCGTCGCCGTCCTGCTGAACCTGTTCTTCCATCACCTCGGCACCCGGCCCCGCCGGACCGCCCCAACATTCGACACCCCCTGAGCGGGTGCCGGGGCCTCGCACACCCGGCACGATCGGCAGGGAACCCCGCAGGGGCCCGCCGTATCCGACCGTCCCCCTGGAGCGAAGGAAGAACAGCGATGGCAGCACCTTCGGCACCACCCCGGCGGATCGTGATCGAGAACGCGGCGATCGCGACCGTGGACACGGCCGGCACCGAGTACGCCACCGGCCATCTCGTCGTCGCCGGCGAGCGGATCGAGTCCCTGGGCGCCGGACCGGCCCCCGAGGGACTGGCGGACGTGGACCGGCGGATCGACGCCACCGGCCATCTGGTCACGCCGGGCCTCGTCAACACGCACCACCACTTCTACCAGTGGCTCACCCGCGGCCTCGCGACCGACCACAACCTCTTCGACTGGCTGGTCGCGCTCTACCCGACCTGGGCGCGGATCGACGAGCCGATGGTCAGGACGGCCGCCGAGGCCTCGCTGGCGATGATGGCCCGCGGCGGCGTCACCACCGCCATGGACCACCACTACATCCACCCGCGCGGTACGGGCGACCTGTCCAGCGCCATCATCGGCGCCGCCCGCGACCTCGGCGTCCGCTTCACCCTCGCCCGCGGCTCGATGGACCGCGGCGAACGGGACGGCGGGCTGCCGCCGGACTTCGCCGTCGAGACCACCGAGGGCGCGCTCGCCGCGACCGAGGAGACCGTACGGCGCCACCACGACGCTTCTTTCGGCGCCATGACCCAGGTGGCCGTCGCCCCCTGCTCGCCCTTCTCCATCTCCACCGAACTGCTGCGCGAGGGCGCGGCGCTCGGCCGCCGGCTCGGCGTGCGGATGCACACCCACGGCTCGGAGACGGTGGAGGAGGAGAAGTTCTGCCACGAATTGTTCGGCATGGGCCCGACCGACTACTTCGAGTCCACCGGCTTCCTCGGCTCGGACGTGTGGATGGCGCACTGCGTCCATATGAACGACACCGACATCGCCGCCTTCGCCCGCACCGGCACCGGCGTCGCCCACTGCCCCTCGTCCAACGCGCGTCTCGCCGCCGGCATCGCCCGCGTCCCCGACATGCTCCGGGCGGGCGTCCCGGTCGGCCTCGGCGTCGACGGCACCGCCTCCAACGAGTCCGGCGAACTGCACACCGAACTGCGCAACGCGCTGCTCGTCAACCGCCTCGGCCCGCACCGCGAGGCCGCGCTCACCGCCCGGCAGGCACTGCGCCTCGGCACCCACGGCGGCGCCCGGGTGCTCGGCCGCGCCGACGCCATCGGCTCCCTTGAACCCGGCAAACTCGCCGACCTCGTGCTGTGGAAGCTCGACGGCCTCGGCCACTCGTCGATCGCCGACCCGGTGGCCGCCCTGGTCCTCGGCCCGCCGGCGCCGGTCACCGCCTCCTTCGTCCACGGCCGGCAGATCGTCGAGAACAACCGGATGCTCACCGCCGACGAGGACCGCATCGCGCGCGACGCGCGCACGGAGGCGCGGCGCCTGGCCCGTATCGCGGGACAGGACTGACCCACCCGAGAGAGTCCGGTCGAGGAGGACGGTCCCCGACCGGTCGTCACGGACCCGAGCGGGGTCCGCGGCAGCCGTGCCGGGCGGTGCCGTACGTCGAACGCGGACGGCATCCCCGGCACCGGCGCACCCGTGTCCGCATCCCCACCGGACACTCCGTCGGCATGTCGTCGCCCGCGGCGCGGGTACCTCACCGACGTGCGACCGCACCACCCTTCGCAGCACCCCGCAACGAGCCGCACCTCGTGCACCGCGCATCGCAACGCACCACCTCCCTGACATCCGCGTCACCGCCGACGCGTCACCGACCGGAGGACCGCCGTGGCCGCCAACGCCCAGGTTCGCAACGCACCCGACACAGGCTCCGCCCCCGAGGGCGACCGGACCAAGCATCCGGTCGACGAGACCCTGCCCCCCGTGAAGATGCTCACCAGCGGCCTGCAGCACGTGGCCGCCATGTACGCGGGAGTCGTCGCCCCGCCGCTGATCGTCGGGGCGGCCGTCGGCCTCTCCGCCACCGAACTGACCTTCCTCACCGGCGCCAGCCTCTTCACCGCCGGACTCGCCACCTTCCTCCAGACCCTCGGCGTCTGGAAGATCGGCGCACGGTTGCCGTTCGTCAACGGCGTCACCTTCGCCGGCGTCGCCCCGATGCTCGCCATCGTCGACACCACGAAGGACAAGGCCGACGCCCTCCCCGTGATCTTCGGCGCGATCATCGTCGCCGGACTCCTCGGCTTCCTCGCCGCGCCCTGGTTCTCCCGGCTGGTGCGGTTCTTCCCGCCGGTCGTCACCGGCACCGTCATCACCCTCATCGGCATCTCGCTGCTCCCGGTCGCCTTCGGCTGGGCGCAAGGTCCCGACCCGAAGGCCGCGGACTACGGTTCGACCACCTATCTGTCGCTCGCGGGCATCACCCTCGTGGTCGTCCTGCTGCTGCGCCGCTTCACCCGGGGCTTCCTCAAGCAGATCGCCGTCCTGGTCGGCCTGGTCCTCGGCACGCTGATCGCCATCCCGTTCGGCGTGACCGACTTCGGCCCGGTGAGAGACGCCGGCCTGGTGGGCTTCCCGAACCCCTTCCACTTCGGCGCCCCGCAGTTCGCCGTCGCCGCGATCGTCTCCATGTGCGTGGTCATGCTGGTCTCGATGACCGAGTCGACCGCCGACATGCTGGCCCTCGGCGAGATCGTCGACCGGCCCGCCGACGAGAAGACCATCGCGGCGGGGCTGCGCGCCGACACCCTCGGCTCCGCGCTCAGCCCGCTGTTCAACGGCTTCATGTGCAGCGCCTTCGCCCAGAACATCGGTCTGGTCGCGATGACCCGCATCCGCAGCCGTTTCGTGGTGGCCTGCGGCGGCGGCTTCCTGGTCCTCATGGGCCTCTCGCCGGTGGCCGCCTCGCTGATCTCGGTCGTCCCGCGGCCGGTGCTCGGCGGCGCGGGCGTCGTCCTCTTCGGCTCGGTCGCCGCCAGCGGTATCCAGACCCTGGTCAAGGCCGGTCTGGAGAAGGACAACAACGTGCTGATCGTCGCGGTCTCGCTGGCCGTCGGCATCATCCCGATCACCAAGCCGGACTTCTACCACGCCTTCCCGGAGACGGCGCAGATCATCCTGGACTCCGGCATCTCCACCGGCTGTGTCGCCGCCGTCGCGCTCAACCTGGTGTTCAACCACATCGGCAAGCACCGGAACGACGACACGGTCACGGCACCGATGGAGCCGGCCGAGGAGATATCCGAGACCCGGGAGGCGAAGGCGGCCCACGCCCACTGAGCCACCCGGCCGCCCCTTGGCCCCGGGCTCCGCGCACCACGCGGGATCCGGGGCCGGGGGCCAGGCGCCGTACGCCCCCGGCAACGCGAGGGCCATGACGGTCACGACGGTCACGACGGCCATGACGGCCATGACGGCCATGACGGCCATGACGGCCATGACGGCCATGACGGTCGTGAGCCGTGCGAGCCGGGCGCTGACCTGCCCGACCCTCGCCCCTGCCGGCTTGGGCTCGGCGGCCCACCGCTCCCGCGGCCACCCGTGACGGCGGCTCACCGTACGTCCCCCATCCGGCGCCGGCACTCCTGGGCCAGATGCGGATACGCCGCGGCGATCGCCTCGTACACCCGGCGCCGCAGCAGCTGTTCGGCCTCGGTACGGCCGGTGTCGCCGTACAGTCCGTCGAGCAGACTGTCGTACCGCGTCATCGCGTACCGCAGGTAGCCGACCTGCCAGCGGGCCATCGCACCCGCGGTCACCCCGCCCGGCCCGCCCGGTCCGTGCGGCTCCAGCAGATGCCGGTGCCGGACCGCGCGCCGCGCCAGCTCGGTGGCCGGGATCCGCGGCACGTCGATCGGCGCCGCGCCGATCGACGCGAGCACGGCCCTGCGCCGGCGCTCGGCCGCGGCCAGCGAGGCGGCCCAGCCGCGGTCCGCCGCGGCCGACGAGGCGAACTCCGGAGTGCGCTCCACGGCCTCGACCCGCGCGAGGAGATACAGCCGCACCGGGGCGAGCGACCAGCGCCGCGGATCCCGGCCCTGCACATCGGCCTGCCCGAGCAGCGCGGCGATCATCGCGTCGCTCCAGCCGCGGTCGCGCAGCCCGGCCAGGGACACATACGTCGTACGTTCCGTCACGATTCCCCCGATCTCGATTACGGAGAGTGATGGATCCAGTGAAGCGCACCCCACTGACAACGCACCCGCCACCGGCGTTCCCGGGTCCCCGGCCGCCCCGCACAGCTCGGCCCGTTGCTCCCGCGACCCCGTCCGAGCATGGCCGAAACGGCACCCTTTCCCGACCCGGCCTCCCGGCCTCACCCTGCTGAACAGGGCACCTGCCGAGGGCGCTGGGGGAGCCGATGGCCGAGCCGACGTACCAGCCGACGCACCAGCCGACGTACATACCCGTACTGCCCACTCGGAAAAGCGCACTGACGGCGTACCGGGAACTCGCGACGACCGCCCGCGCGGCCGTCGCGCCCCTGTGGACCGTCCCGCCGCCCGACCCGGCGGGGCCGCGCGTCCCGCTGCGCGGGCTCCTCGCCGAACTCGCCCGCACCCAGGGCACCGGACCGGCCTGGGCGGACACCGGCTGCCGCGAGACCGACCGCGCCGCGGCACGGGTCGCGGCCGCGCTGCGCGACGTCCTGCCGGGGACCTCGCTGCGCCCCGTCACCGGCGTGGAGCGGCCCGGCTGGCAGCAGACGGCCTGCGTCGAGGCCGCCCGGGCGTGCGGCGGCGGACGGGGGATGGGGATACGGGTCGTCCCGGAGCCGCCCGGGGACACCCGGCTCGCCGCCCGCCTGCACGGCCTGCTGGAACGGATCGCGCGCGGGGAACGGGTCACGGGGGACCGCCTTCCGCTCGACCTGCTGCTCGACCTCGGCGCCGTCCAGGACGACGGCGAGCTCGCCTTCGCCGAGAAGCGGGCGCTGCACGCCCTCGCCCGGCTCGGCCCGCTCCACCCCTGGCGGACCGTGACCGTCCTGGCCGGCGCCTGCCCCGGAACGGAGGGTGCGGTGGTGGGCTACGGGGCACCCTTCGCCGACGCCGAGCGGTACGACTGGGACCTGTGGCACGCGGTCGCCCCCACGGCCGACGGGCGCCGCCTGCCCCTCGTGTACGGCGACTACGCCGCCGCCCACCCCCGCGGCCTCCGGCAGCCGCGCGTCATCCCCGACGGCCCGCCCTGGGGCCTGCTCCGGCTCACCGGCGAGCGGGCCTTCCTGCTCGGCCGCGTGCCGACGCGCGGGGCGGACCATGCCGCGGCCGTACGGGCCATGGCCAGGGAACTCGTCGAGACCGAGGACTTCGACGCGGCCCCCGACAGCGAGCCGAAGCGCTGGCTGCGCGCCTGCGCCGAGGGGCGGGGGCCGGAGGGCGCGGGCAATCCGGAGGTGTGGGCCCGTACCGCCCACGGCCAGCACCTCGCCTATGTCGTCCGCCAGCTGCGCCGCCGGCCGCCCCTCGATCCGCTCCATCCCGTCGATTCGGCCGGGTGGCCCGTATGACCCGCCCGGCCGCACCGCCCGCCGTCCGCGCCGCGCGCCGCTCCGCCCCGAATTACGCTGGGAAGCGTGGCCGAGATCGTGCTCACCAACACCGGTCGTGACGCGTTCCTGAAGGCGAGCCCGGAGTTCCGGGGGCCGGGAGCGGTCAGGGCCGTGGACGCCGTGCTCGGACTGCTCGCGCTGCGCGGAGCGGACCGGGCGAGCGGGGTGCCGGAGCCGACACCCGAACTGGTGCGGCTGGTGCTCGTGGAGGACCTGCCCGCGTTCGTGTGGGCGGAGCCGGCGGAACGGGCCGCCTATCCGGCGGTGGTGCGGGCGCTGGCCGGGCGTTTCGACGGCGACCGGCGGGCCCGGGTCGAGGCGGCCGTCGGGCGGACCGCGGCGGACTTCGAGCGGGCCATGGCGGATCCCGGCAACCTGACCTGGCCGCGCTGGTACGCGCGGCTGCTGCGGGCCGACGGCACCGACCCGGACGACCCCGGAGCCGTACGGGCGTGGCTGGCCCGGCTCGACCGGCCGCCGGTGCCCGACGGGCTGCGGCGGGCCGACCTCGTGGGGCGGACCGCCGTCGCCGACGTCGTCCTCGCCGAGGTGCTGACCCGGGCGTACGTCCGGGACGCCGAGCACGCCCCGGCCGCCGGGCCGCTCCTCGCCGACCACGACGTGGCGCAGGGCATCGGGACGGTCGCCCACGCGCTCCTCGGGCGGTGGACGGCGGCCGGGCTGCCCGACGGGCTCGCGGGGGAGTACGCGCACCTCGCGCCCGGACCGGACGACCTCCCGCATCTCGACCTCGCCGACGCGCTGCTCGGCGAACACCTGGACTACTACGGGGACGCCGCCGTGCCGCTCCCGCCGCCCGCGCTCGGACTCATGGAGTCGGACCCGGAGGCGGCGGCCGCGGAGGGGGTGGGGTCGGACCCGGACGCGGGCGGGGAAGCGGACGTGGAACGGAACGCCGATCTGCTCGCCGCCGCCGTCGACGCCCTCACCGGGGCGGACGCCGCCCCGGACACCGTGCCGTACGGGAGTGAGGCCGCCCACTTGCTCTACACGCTCTACCAGCGCGGCTGTTCCGCCGAGTCGGTGGCCCGCCGCGCCGCCGAGTTCGAGGACTGGACGGTCGACCCCGCCCTGGAGGACGCGCCGGTGCGCGTCCCGCTGCCCGCCTCACCCGCGTACACCACCCCCACCGCGGGCGAACTCGCCCGCCTGCTCGGTGCGCCCGGCGTCAACGCCACCGACCGCGCCCGGCTCGACGCGCCGGCCCACGCGCTCGCCGCGGTCGTCGACCGGCTCGCCGCGACCGGTCTCGTCTTCCGGCGGGGCGACGCCTTCGGGCTCACCCCGCGCGGCTGCGCCGTGGTCCGCTACCTGCTCGCGGTCCGCGGCGTGGTGGTGCCCGGCGCCGGGGAGACGGACGGCTGGGACGCGGCCCCCCTGGCGGCCGCGGCCGCGGGCTGGCCGCGGGCCGCCGCCCGGCGGGTCCTCACCGACTGGCTGCGCGCCCACGGCGACGGCGACGTGGCCTGGTCCGCGCTGCTCGGCGCCGTCGGCTCTGTCAACCGCGGCACCTCCGACGCCGCCGCCACCCGCACGCTGCTCGACGTCCTCGACCTGTCCGACGCCCCCGCCGGGGTACTGCGCGGCGTTCTCGCCCACCCCGTCACCGGCGCCCGGGCGGAGGAGACGCTGCGCGAGCGCGGCGAGCCCGTGGCCCCGGGCGAGGTGCCGGCCGCGGCCCGGGCCCTGCGGGTCCTCGACACGCTGCCCGGCAAGAAGGGGCCGCTGGAGTCCCGCCGTACCGCCTTCGACGCGGCGGCCGCGGCCTGGCCCGGCGGGGCCGCGGCCCTCGTCGCCGCCATGCACGCCGCCGACCCGCACGAGACCGCGCGTGTCCTCACCCCGCTCGGCGTCAGCGTGCCCTGAGCCCCAGGGATCCCGCCCGCGCACGGCCCAGCGAAGGAGGTGCGGGAATCACCGGCGCCCGCCTCGCCGTGGACGGCGGCGCGGCCGCGGCCCTGCTGCCGTCTGGCGCCCTCCAGCCGACTCCGTGTGCCCGCTTTCCGGCATGCCGTCAGAACGGGTGTGTGGATTCCTGGGGGGACGGACCGCGCAGGGGTGCGGTCCGTCCGCTCTCGTCCGGAAGGGTCAGCCGGTCCCAGTACTGCGGCACCAGCACCGCGCCGCAGGAGACCACGGCGAACCCCTCCAACTCGGAGTGCGTGGACAGCGCGCGACGGCAGACCGCGAGGGCGCCGCGTTCCGCGACGGCGAGGGAAGGCGCGGTGAGATAGAGGCCCACGACCGGGCCGCCGGCGGCGTCGGAGTGGACGCTGACGTGCTCCAGCCCTTCGCCTTCGCGGCCGCAGCACATGAACAGGGGTACCCTCTCGGCGGACGGCTCTGCCCCGTCAGGGGCTCGGAGTCGGGCGTGCACGAGATACATGGGCTCCATCCTTGCCGCCCCTTCCCCCGCAGCCCAGGGCCGTGCGAAGGACGGTTTAGGACGCGGCAGGAAGTGACCACGTGACTCATGTGGAGACGTGTGGTTTCCTACCCGGGCACATGTCTTAGTACCGGGGGAGTTCTCGACCCCGGACGAACAGACACGACTGCTCGCCGCCGGAATCCGTGCCTCGGCCACTCCTCGGCGCAGCGACCGGCTGTTACCCGGCGCCCCCGCCAGTACCACGCCCCACGGGGCGATCGACGTGCAGAACGGCGCCGCCGGTGTCCTGTACGCGCTGCACGCCACCGGCCAGTCCGTCGACGACGAGTGGATCAAGTGGCTGGAGAAGGCCTCGGTACGCCGGGCCGCCACCGCGCCGCTGGGGCTGTTCGACGGGCTGCACGGCATCGCGACGGTGCTGGATCTGCTCGGCCGCCGCGACGAGGCGACCGACTTGCTCGACCGCTTCGGCACCCGTGAACTGCCCTCGGGGCTCGATCTGTTCACGGGCCTGCCCGGCATCGGCATCTCCCTGCTGGGGTTCCACCTCCGCACGGGTGACGCCGGCTATCTGCGCCGGGCCGAGCACGTGGCCGTACGGGTTGCCGACGCGCTGGCCGAGCATCCCCGCGAGAGCGCCGACCTGACCAGGGGCGTGGGTGGAGCGGCGCTCCCGCTGGCACGCATGTACCAGCACACCGCGGAGGACACCTACCTGGAGCAGGCCAGGCGGGCGCTCGTCGCCGGCAGGAAGCGGTCCGCGTCAGCTTGGACAGTACGCTCATCGGAGACGGGTGCAGCTCCGTTGGAGGGACTGGCTGAGCTGGAGCTTTGGCAGGACGATCACGCGAGGTGCGGCTGCCCCTCGGTCGAATGCCGCAGGTGGCTCCACCAGCCGTAACCTAGAGCGGCTGGACGATCGCCACTTGGGCCGACTGGCTCAGGCACGTGCCGTCCTCACGCGCGACGCGCCGGCCGATGACGACGACGGTCGACTGGCCGCCTACCCGGCCGCCCCGGACGTCGACCGCGCTCGCACCGTCTGGCGGGCCGAGGTCAAGACACCGCTCGGCTCCTGACCCCGGCCGGTGCCTCCGCCGCGCGGCATTCTGACGCCGAGGCATCGCGTGTCTCGGCGTCAGAATGCCCTGAGCCGCGCGCCGCCTTCACCACGGTCAGAGGCGCACCATCACCTGCTCCAGGGGCTTGCGGCGGAGGTCGGGGACGCGGGCGTCCTCGGCCGGGTAGCCGACGGGGATGACGTAGGCGGCCCGCTCCTCCGGCGGGCGGTCGCAGACCTCGTTCAGGAAGCGCATCGGGCTCGGGGTGTGGGTGAGGGTCGCCAGACCGGCCTGGTGGAGCGTGGCCAGGAGCAGGCCGACAGCGATGCCGACCGATTCCTTGGTGTAGTAAGGGCGCGGTGTGTCCGGCCCCTTGTGGACCTCGAAGACCACGATCACCGCGGGCGCGGTCTCCAGGAACGGCTTGCTCCAGTCGGTGCCCAGCGGTGCCAGGGCCTCCAGCCACTCGGCCGAGGCGCGCCGGCCGTAGAACTCCCGTTCCTCCGTCTCGGCGGCCTCGCGCAGGCGCCGCTTGCGCTCGGGGTCGGTGAGGACGACGAAACGCCACGGCTGGACGTGCGCCCCGCTTGGCGCGGTGGCGGCGGTACGGATCGCCCACTCCACCACGCCCTCGGGCAGCGGGCGGTCGCTGAAGTCGCGCACGGTACGCCGGCGGGCCATCACCTCGTGGAAGGTGCGGGCCCGTTCCTCGGCCTCCCCGGCCGGGACGGCCAGCGGCCGGTGCGGGACGGTGGGGTACGCGGTGCCGACGGCCGGTGCGCCGTTCGGCTCATTGGTCTGGTCCATGTGCGCAGCAGAGCACGCCGAGCGGCCCGCGGTAAACAGCGGATCCGGCACAACCGGAGGCGGCCGTCTCGGAGAGACGCCGTGGCGGCGGCCCCCCGGGTGGCCGCTAACGCCCGGAATACAGCCCCCAGTTGTCCGCCGCCCGCGCCCACGGCCCCAGCTTCTCCGGGTTGCGGACCACCCAGATCCGGGTGATCCGCCCGTCGGAGACGTCGAACGCGGCCACGGTCGCGACGACTCCGTCGCGCCGGGCCACCAGGCCCGGTGTGCCGTTGACCGGCCGCTCCAGGAGCTCGAGCCCGGGAGCCTTGTCGGCGATGGCCACCATGTACTGGGCGATCCGCGCGCCCCCTTCGACCGGGCGCAGGACGGTGCCGACGAGACCGCCGCCGTCCGCGGTCATCACCGCGGCCGGGTCGAGGAGTCCGACGAGGGCGGGGATGTCCTTCGTCTCCCACGCCTCCTTCACGTGCCGTACGACGTCGGCCCGTTCGGCGGTCGCGCCCAGGGCGCCGGTCGCGGTCGCGGGGGCGGTGACGGCACCGGCCCGCCGCCGGGCGGAGGCGGCCAGCTGCTTGCAGGCCGCGGGGGTCCGGTCGAGAACGCCGGCGATCTCGGTGAACGGATAGCGGAAGACGTCGTGCAGGACGAACGCGACCCGTTCGGCGGGCGTCATCGACTCCAGGACGACGAGAAAGGCCATGCCCACCGACTCGTCGAGGACGATCAGGTCCGCCGGGTCCGCGGCGCCGGCCGGGCCGGCGCCGCTCGTGCGGCCGTCCTCGGTGTGGTCGGGGAGCGGTTCGGGCAGCCACGCGCCGACGTAGCGTTCCCGGCGGGCCCGCGCCGAACCCAGCAGGTCCAGGCAGATCCGCCCGGTCACCGTCGTCAGCCAGGCGCCGGGCGACCGGATCTCCTCCCGCCGCCCGTGCGGCAGTCCGTACCAGCGTGCGTACGCGTCCTGGACGGCGTCCTCGGCCTCGGTCACCGAGCCCAGCAAGCGGTAGGCCACGTTGACGAGTTGGTGCCGCTCGCCGGCGACCCCGCCCGCGCCGACGCCTCCGCCCGCGCCGGTGTGCCCGAATGCCATGCCCCGCCCCCGCCTTACCTTTTCCGGTCCCGCTTCGTCGGACGGGTGAGACCCTATCGATCCCCTGCCCGACGACGATGACGCGGGCGGAAAAGAGGACTGTGACATGGCCACCCAGGTGACGGCGCCGGCGCGCCGAGGACTCTCGTTCCTGCGGATCGCGATCGCCCTGCAGACCCTGACCATCTTCCTCCAGGCGGTCTCCGCCGGGCTGTTGCTGACGGCCTCCTACGGGGAGACGCTGCACAGCGTCGGAGCCCGGGTGATGTACGCGGCGACGATGCTGTACGTCCTCGCGGCCGTCCTGGCGTGGAAGCCGGGCGGCGGCTCGCCCCGGCCCATCGGGTACGCGTCGGGCTTCCTGGTCCTCGCCTCGGCGCAGGTCGTGCTCGGCGTGCAGCACGTCCCGGCGGTCCATCTTCCGCTGGGCGTCCTGATGTTCGGCCTGAGCTTGCTGGCGCTGGCTCGGGTGGCCCGGCGCTGAGACGCGCCGGCCGCCCCACACGCGACGGCGGGCCCCACCCCGTACGGCACCGGGAGGGGGCCCGCCGTCCTGCGCGCGGGGATCGGGGCAGGGTCAGCCGACGAGCTGCTCGTACGCGGGCAGCGTCAGGAAGTCCGCGTAGTCCGCGTCCAGCGACACGTGCAGCAACAGGTCGTGGGCCTGCTGCCACCTGCCGGCCGTGAACGCCTCCTCGCCGATCTCCGCGCGGATCGCGGCCAGTTCCTCGGCGGCGACCTCGCGGGCCAGTTCCGGCGTCACCTTCACGGTCTCGCCGGCGCGCTCGACCTCCACGCCCGCGTTGATCCACTGCCAGATCTGCGAACGCGAGATCTCGGCCGTGGCCGCGTCCTCCATCAGGTTGAAGATGGCGACCGCGCCGAGGCCGCGCAGCCACGCCTCGATGTAACGGACGCCGACCTGGACGGCGTTGCGCAGTCCCTCGAAGGTGGGGCGGGCTTCCAGCGAGGCGATGTCGATGAGTTCGGGGGCGGTGACGTGGACGTCCTCGCGCAGCCGGTCCTTCTGGTTCGGCTTGTCGCCGAGCACCGCGTCGAAGGAGGCCATGGCGATCGGCACCAGGTCCGGGTGGGCGACCCACGAGCCGTCGAAACCGTCGCCCGCCTCACGGTCCTTGTCCGCCTTGACCTTCTCGAAGGCGACCTTGTTGACCTCGGCGTCCTTGCGGGACGGGATGAAGGCCGCCATGCCGCCGATCGCGTGCGCGCCGCGCTTGTGGCAGGTGCGGACGAGGAGTTCGGTGTACGCGCGCATGAACGGGGCCGTCATCGTGACCGCGTTGCGGTCCGGCAGCACGAACTTCGCCCCGCCGTCACGGAAGTTCTTGACGATGGAGAACAGGTAGTCCCAGCGGCCCGCGTTCAAACCGGCGGCGTGGTCGCGGAGTTCGTAGAGGATCTCCTCCATCTCGTACGCGGCCGTGATGGTCTCGATGAGGACCGTGGCGCGGACGGTTCCTTGCGGGATGCCGACGTAGTCCTGGGCGAAGACGAAGACGTCGTTCCAGAGGCGGGCCTCCAGGTGCGACTCGGTCTTCGGGAGGTAGAAGTACGGGCCCTTGCCGAGGTCGATCAGCCGCCGGGCGTTGTGGAAGAAGTACAGGCCGAAGTCGACCAGCGCGCCGGGGACCGGGCGGCCCTCGACGGTCAGGTGGCGCTCGTCCAGGTGCCAGCCGCGCGGCCGCATGACGACCGTGGCCAGCTCCTCGGCCGGCCCCAGCGCGTACGACTTGCCGGACCGCGGGTCGGTGAAGTCGATGTTCCGGGTGTACGCGTCGGCCAGGTTGACCTGACCGAGGATCACGTTCTCCCAGGTGGGCGCCGACGCGTCCTCGAAGTCCGCGAGCCAGACACGCGCGCCCGAGTTCAGCGCGTTGATCGTCATCTTGCGGTCGGTCGGGCCGGTGATCTCCACCCGCCGGTCGTTCAGGGCCGCCGGCGCGGGCGCCACCCGCCAGGAGTCGTCGGCGCGGATCGCCGCGGTCTCGGGCAGGAAGTCCAGGGTGGACGTACGGGCGATCTCGGCGCGCCGCTCGGCGCGGCGGGCGAGCAGCTCGTCACGGCGCGGTGTGAACCGGTGATGCAGCTCGGCCAGGAAGGCGAGCGCGTCGGCGGTGAGCACCTCCTCCTGGCGGGGCAGGGGCTCGGCTTCGACGACGACCGGGGAGGACGGCGCTGGTGCGGACATGAACTGTCACTTCCTTCAGCGGACTTCGCGGGCGGTGCCAGGCGGCCGCCGGCCGGGGAAGGCGGCTCGCGGTGCCGCCGTCGGAGCCGGGATTCGGCCGCGGACGCCGGTCCGGGGGACCGGGCGCCTCTAGGAAATGGATACTAGTTTCCTCATGGTGGAAGTTCAATGGTTTGTTGATGTCGAGAATCTTCGGGTCGACACATCGGAGCCGGCGTGGTTGGGGTCGAGCCGGTGCGGTGGCGCGCCGGGAGTCCGTGACCGGGCCGTTCACTCCAGTCTCGCGAGATCCGCCTCGGTGTCGATGTCGTAGGGCTCGGCCACATCCGAGCAGTCCACGAGCGTGATCGCATCCCGGTGCGCCGCCAGATACCCCCGCGCCCCCTGGTCCCCGACCGCCCCCGCCGCGACCCCGGCCCAGTGCGCCGCGCCGAACAGCACCGGATGCCCGCGCCGCCCCCCGTACGAGGCCGCCGCCAGGGTGCCGCGCCCCCGGTACGCCGCGCGGACCCGGCCCACCGCCACCGCCCCGATCCCCGGCTGGTCCACCAGCGACACCAGGACCGCGTCGAACCTGCCGGAATCCTCGTCCAGCGCGGCGAGCCCCGCCCGGAGCGACGACCCCATGCCCTCGGTCCACCCCGGGTTGTCGACCAGGACGCACCCGGGCAGCCGCGCCTTTGCCCGTACCCGCTCCGCCGCCGCGCCGAGCACCACGTACACCGTCGCGCAGCCGCCCTCCGCGAGCATCCGCGCCGCGTGCTCGACGAGCGGCCGGCCGCGGTGCGGGAGCAGCGCCTTCGGGCGCCCGCCGAGCCGCCGGCCGCCGCCGGCCGCGAGCAGCAGCCCGGCGATCCGGGGCGCCGCCGACGGGGCCGTCGTCACGTGGGGTTCTGTCGTCTCATCCGTCATAGGGGAGTGCATACCGCATCAGGAGCGGACCACTCGGATGCCTGAAAGTCGGTACGCGTTCTGGCGCGCCGGGCGAACGAGGGAGTTAACTGGCCCGCAACCCCGGACGCCCGGCCATCGCCCGACCGCCGGCCGAACGGGACCGGCACAGGAGCGTGCACGAAGGGGGTGGGGCACCCCCTGGGGGGAGAGCCGTGTTGCGAAGTGTGGGGCAGCGGCCGGTGGCCGCCGACGGTGTGGATCCGCGCGTGGCCGAACTACGGGTCGCCGTCGCCCGGCTCAGGCGTGAACTGGCCGGGAACCGGCAGGAGTTCGCCGACCGGGTGATCGCGGAGGACGAACTGGCCGCTCTGGACGCGATGGCGTTGAGCGGCATTCCGGAGGTGTGGCGGCTGCGCCGCTCGCTGCTGCTGATCGCGGGCGCGGTCGGCTCGGTCAGCGCGCTCGCCGAGGGCCTCGCGGCCGTCCGGCGCGCCGTCGAACTCTTCGGCCTGTCGGACCAGGCTCCGGCCCAGCCTTCCCTGCGGCACCCGGGGCGGCCGGCGCCGTAGCCGCGACCCGTGCCGCCGTCGCGGGGCGGTTGATCAGCATCGGCGCTGATCAGCGTCGGATGAGACGGCGCGCGGTCGCCGCCGCGACCGCCGCCGTCCGGGAGTCCACGCCCAGCTTGGCGAACACGTGCACCAGGTGGGACTTCACCGTCGCCTGGCTCAGGAACAGCGCCTTGCTGATCTGCTGGTTGGACAGACCCTCGCCGACGAGCTGGAGGACCTCCAGCTCGCGCTTGGTCAGCGCCTCCGCCGGGGTGCGCATCCGGTCCATCAGCCGGTGCGCGACCGTGGGGGCGAGCGCCGACTGCCCGGCGGCGGCCGTCCGTACGGCCGCGGCCAGCTCCTCCGGCGGGGCGTCCTTCAGCAGGTAGCCGGAGGCCCCGGCCTCCACCGCCGCCAGGATGTCGGCGTCGGTGTCGTACGTGGTGAGGACGAGCACCCGCGGCCCACCCGGTACGGCGGTGATCGCGGCGGTCGCCTCCGAGCCGTGCATCCCGGCGCCGAACTGGAGGTCCATGAGGACGACGTCCACACCCCCGGCGGCGGCCAGCTCGACCGCGCGCTCGGCCGTCGCCGCCTCCGCGGCCACGGTGAAGTCCGGCTCGGTGTCGAGGACGGCGCGCAGCCCGGCCCGTACCACCGGATGGTCGTCGGCGAGCAGGAGTCGGATGGTCATGCGTCAGGCTCCGGTCGGCAGGACGGCGGCGGACGGGGAGAGGGGCGGCGACGACGCGCCGGACGGGGAATCGGGGGCAGGGGATCCGGTGGCCGGTGCATCGGAGGCCGAGGAGGCCGAGGAGGCCGAGGAGGCGGAGGAGGCGGAGGAGGCGGAGGAGGCGGAGGAGGCGGAGGCGGAGGGAGCGGTGACGGGAAGCGGCAGGGAGACCGCCACGGCCGTACCCTGCCCCGGCGCGGACTCGACGGTGAACGCGCCGCCCAGCGACTCCGCGCGCGACCGCATCGCCGGCAGACCGAAGCCGCCCTCCGCGGACGGCCGGACGGGACGCGGGGCAGCCGGGTCGAAGCCCGCACCGTCGTCCACCACGTCGAGCGTCACCGACCCGGCCATGAACGACAGGGTGATCTCCGCCCGAGAGGCCGCGGCGTGCCGCACCGTGTTGGCCAGCGCCGACTGGGCGATCCGCAGCAGCGCCACCTCGTACGGGGTGGGCAGCTCGACCGGCGTCCCGCTCACCGAGAAACGCGCCCGGGGTCCGCCCGTGCCCTCCGGTCCACCCGTCGTGCCGCACAGCCGTTCCAGCGCCCCGGCGAGCGAACCCTGCTCCAGGTCCGGCGGGGCGAGGGCCCGGACGAAACGCCGCGCCTCCGCCAGGTTGTCCTGCGCCGTCTGCCGCGCTCGGTCGATGTGCCCCGCGGCCGGCGATCCCTCCGGCAGGGTGCGCTCGGCGGCCCGCAGCAGCAGCTGGATCGAGGACAGTCCCTGCGCCAGCGTGTCGTGGATCTCCCGGGCCAGCCGCTCACGCTCCGCCAGCGTCCCCGCGTGCCGTTCGGCCGCAGCCAGCTCGGCGCGGGTCGAGATCAGCTCCTCGATCAGCCGGCGCCGCCGCTCGCTCTCCCGGTACAGGGCCTGGTAGCCCAGCACGGTCGCCACCGCGACCGCCGCGCCGAGCAGCGGCCCGATGAAGACCCCGGGGTTGAGCGCGGCCCCGTGCCGCACGTACGACAGGATCGCCGCGCCCGCCGTGAGCGTCACCGCCGGCAGCGACCAGCGCGCGGGCAGGAGGTGCAGTTGGAGGAAGTAGAGCGGGAAGGCGAGCCACAGCCCTTCCGGTGTCAGCCAGAGCAGCGTCAGCCAGGCCAGGCACAGGGCCGTCAGCCAGACCGCCGCGGCCCGCTGAGACCGCCGTACGGCGGGCAGCAGCGCCCCCGCCGCGTAGACCGCCCCCGTCACGACGGCCGCGGCGACCCCGCCGGCCGCCTGCGCGCGCAGGGCGGCGAGGCCCAGCAGCGCCGCCATCAGCAGATGCAGGCAGAGACGCAGGGCGCGCAGGGCGGGGGTCAGTGAGCGGGGATCCATGGTCCTTCCAGGGTAGGCGCAGGGGAGCGGTGGACCGGACAATCCGGACTCAATCGAAAGTTTGAACGTTGCTCCCCCGGTGCCGGAGCCCCTGATCGGCCCTTTCATCGGTCAGGGGCTCTCGTCGGCTCTTGCCGGCCGGCACCCGCCCGCGCTCCACGCCCCGGGGTGCGCTCGGGTTCAGGGCGCTCAGGTCAGGAACTTCCAGCATCGGATGCTGGAGACGTTCCCGTTGTCCTGCCAGTTCACCTCGACGCGGTTCGCGGCGAAGGCGATCTGCATCGCTCCCTGTTCGTCCTGGGCCGTGAGGGTGCCGAGCCCATGCCAGTTGGTGCCGTCGTACATCCACAGGGAGCCGTAGACGTAGCCGAAGTAGTGGTCGGTGAAGAACGTCTTGCTCACGGCGTTCCCGGCGGCCGTCGCGGCGAGCGGCGCCAGGCCCTCAGGTGCCGTCGGGCGCTCGGGCGGGGGTGGAGTGGGCTCGGGTGTGTTCCGCGTGCTCTCGTGCCGCTGCTCGGCGGCCTGCCGCCGCATCGCCTTGTCGAGCTTCTTCAGCACTTTCGGGCTGGGTCCGGTGACAGTCATGCCGACCGCCTGCTTTCAGTAGGACTTCCATGCGCGCGCGCCGTTCAGCGTGAGATTGCTCCACCATGCGTTGGCGCTTGTCGCGGCGAATACTTGCTGGGCCATGCCGGCCAGTTCCTCGGGTGTCGTCGAGCGTCCGTACCACTTCCCGTCGACATATGCCCAGATGAAGGAATTTCCTCCGAACTGGTGATCGACGACGATGTAGGTGGCCTGTCCCATTCCCTTGTCGACGACGACGGCGACCTCGTCCGAGGCGATGCCGTTGGCCACGGCCGAGAGCCGGTAGTCGCCCAGCGGCAAGGAGGCCGGCACCGAGAAGATCGTGGAGACCGAGGTCGCACCCGTGGCCACACCCATGGTCGAGTGGCCGTAGGTGCGGCAGTACGTGACCGTTCCGTTCGACGGGTTGCGCAGCCGCACCAGGGGATAGTTGGTCGCCATCTGTGCGTCGTCGCCGTAGCTGACGGCCTGCGACAGACCGTTCAGCTGTGTTCCGGTGAGACGGTAGTCGGAGCCCGGGATCACGTCCGCCGGGATCTGGGTGACGGTCGGCCGCCACGCCGCCTGGGGACCCGGATCGGGCTGATAGACGTACACGGCCTGGGTTCCGGCGGCGTACAGCACCTCGCCGGTGGGCAGGAGGAGCATCCGCCCCGTGTAGATGCTGGTGTTGGCGTTGGGGGGATCGGCCACAGGGATGAGGCTGGTGCCGTCGTACTCGAAGAACATCGCCTGGGTCGGATAGTCGCCCGACGTGTCCCCCGCGGGACCCGCGGTGCACAGGACGCGGCCGTTCGGCAGCAGGCAGCCCGGGGCGTCTTTGGCCTTGAGCAGCCTGCCGGAGGCGTCCTTGGGGAAGTCCGGGCCCGCGGCCCAGCTGCCGGTGCCCGTGCTGTTGCCCGGCGGGGTGTAGACGGCGGTGTGACCGGTGGCACCCACGGCGAACACATGGCCGTCGGGCCGAAGGAGGGCCGGTCCGATCTCGATGGACGAGGACTGGACCAGGTCGACGGGCGTGCTTCCCGCGCTCACCCAGGTGCCGCTGGCCGGAATGTACCGTTCGGCGGCCGGGTGGTTGGAGCACTCGGCGGTGAGGACCGAACCGTCGGGCAGCAGGGTCCAGGTTTCCTCGCTGGACGCGGACGCCTTGTTGCCGGTGGCCGTCCACGTGTTCGTGACCGGGTCGTACACGGCGGTCCTGGAGTCGTTCAGGTATCCCATCAGCAGGCGGCCGTCCGTCAGCAGACAGGCGGGCGCGTCACCGACGTGTCCCCAGCCGGGGTTGCCGATGGACGTCCAGGTGTTGGCGAGGGGACTGTAGATCTCGACGCGATCGGTGTCACTGCCGGCGTCGCTGTACTCGCCGCCGGCGACGATCACCCGGCCGTCGCGCAGAACGGCGGACGCGTAGTACAACCGGCTGTTGTGCATGTCGGCCAGAGCCGACCAGGTGCCGTTGGTGTAGCTGCCGGTGGCGTCCGGGGTCAGACGCCACCAGTGCACGGTGTTCTGCGCCTGACACATCACCGTGCCGTCGGTCAGCAGCAGCATCGTGCTCGCTTCGAACGTGGGCTGATGCGTCAGGGCATGCCAAGTTCCCATGATCCGGCCTCCTGCCGGATTCGCGGGACGCGGACCCGCCCGCCGGGCTTCCGGAAACCGGAAGGCAAGCTCGTTCGCCGACGGGCGTCTCGCGCCTCTGAACGTGTTCTGCGCCGAACCTTGAAGGTGCCGGGATCTCCACGCGCCGGCCGCAAAGGGTCTCTCCCACCATTCCATGCTGTCGCCCTGGCACTGTCAAACGGGCGTGAGGCGAGGAGGCATTCGGGTGCCGGGGCGGGTGATCCGGCGGGTCAACCGAAAGTTTGATGACGGGGCCACCCGTGGCGCGATGCCCGCGGGGGCCCCGGGCGAGCAGGCTTGGCCTCATGTTCGTGGCATGGAGAGACCTGCGATTCGCCAAGGGGCGTTTCACCTTGATGGGCACGGTGATCGTCCTGATCACCCTGCTCGTCGGACTGTTGTCGGGACTGACCGCGGGGCTCGCCCGCGAGAACATCTCGGCGCTCACCGGCCTGCCCGCCGACCGGCTGGCCTTCGCCGCGCCGCCCGACGGTCAGTCGGTCTCGTTCACCAACTCGACCGTCACCGCCTCCCAGTGGCGCGCCTGGGCCGAACGCCCCGGCGTGGAGAGCGCCGCGCCACTCGGCATCCGCACCCTCAACGGCGTGGCGGGCGACCGCACCGCCGCACTCTCCGCCTTCGGTACGGAGCCGGGCACGGGCCTCGCCCCCGAGAGCGGGCGGCTCGGGCCGGGCCGGGCGGTGCTGTCGGCGTCGGCGGCGGAGGAGCTGGGCGTCACGACCGGGGACCGGGTGCGCCTCGGCCCGCTCACGGTCACCGTCGCGGCGATCGCCGGGGACGCCTCGTACAGCCACACGCCCGTCGTGTGGACCTCCCTCGACGACTGGCAGAAGATCGGTGTCCCCGGTGTCCCCGGTGTCCCCGGTGGCAGCGGCGGCGCGGGGGCCCGGGAAGCGCAGGCCACCGTGATCGCGCTGACCGGCTCCGGAGCCGACTGGGCGGCCGGGGACCGGGCCGCGGGCACGGCGGCGCGGACCGTCGACGAGGCGCTCGGCGCCATAGGGTCGTACCAGGCCGAGAACGGCTCGCTGCAGCTGATGCGCGGCTTCCTCTTCGTCATCTCCGCGCTGGTCATGGGCGCCTTCTTCACCGTCTGGACCATCCAGCGCAGCGCCGATGTCGCCGTCCTCAAGGCGCTCGGCGCGTCCACCCCGTACCTGCTGAAGGACGCCCTCGGCCAGGCCGTGGTGATGCTCGGCGCGGGCACTCTGCTCGGCACCGGGTTCGCCGTCGGCATCGGCGCGCTGATCAGTGGCGGCGACGTGCCGTTCGTGCTGGGGCCGCTGACTGTGCTCGGCCCGGCCGCCGTGATGATCGTCCTCGGCGTCATCGGTTCCGCCCTGTCCATCCGGCGGATCACCGCCGTCGACCCCCTGACCGCACTCGGGAGTGCCCGGTGAGCCTGCTGCTCGACGATGTGACCCTGACCTACCCGGACGGCGACGGCCGGCTCACCGCCCTCGACGCGGTGTCCCTGAACGTGCCCGCCGGCACCCTCACCGCCGTCGTCGGCCCGTCCGGCTCCGGCAAGTCCAGCCTCCTCGCGGTGGCCGCGACCCTGGTCACCCCGGACCGCGGCCGGGTCGTGGTCGCCGGTACCGACACCGGGCCGCTCGGCCCGGCCGCCAAGGCGGAGCTGCGGTGCGAGCGGATCGGCATCGTGTTCCAGCAGCCCAATCTGCTGCCCTCGCTCAGCGCCCTCGAACAGCTCCAGGTGATGGCGCACCTCTCCGGACGCAGCCCGCGTTCCGTACGCGGCCGGGCCCTGGACCTGCTGGACGCGGTGGGCCTCGCCGACCAGGCGCACCGCCGGCCCCACCAGCTCTCCGGCGGCCAGCGTCAGCGCGTCAACATCGCCCGGTCCCTGATGAACGAGCCGGGCGTCCTCCTGGTCGACGAGCCGACCAGTGCCCTGGACCACGAGCGGGGCGCGGCCGTGATGACCCTGCTCGCGCGGCTGACGGAGGAGCGGGGGACGGCGACGGTCCTGGTCACCCACGACCGCGCGCACCTGGGACGGGCCGACCGCACGGTGACGGTACGGGACGGACGGCTCATCGAGACCCCTGACGGGACCTCCGCCGAGACCCCCACCGAGGCCACCCGAACCGTCGACAGCGGAGCGGCGGACCTGACGGTCTGACGGTCTGACCACGCGGACCGCACCGGACCGCACGTATACAGAGGCGTGGATACGGGCGAGGGGCGCCCGGAACCGACCAGGTTCCGGGCGCCCCTCGCTCCTCGTGTACGGACCGGGGCCGGCCACTCAGTTCTGGGCGCCGCCCGAGGTGGTCGCCAGCGCCGCCGACAGCTCCCGCGCGACCTGCTGGAGGATCGGCACGATCTTCTCGGTCGCCGCCTCCGTGACCCGGCCGGCCGGACCGGAGATGGAGATGGCCGCCGCGGTGGGGGAGTCGGGCACCGACACGGCCAGGCAGCGGACCCCGATCTCCTGCTCGTTGTCGTCGACCGCGTACCCGCTCTCGCGCACCACGGTCAGGGCGTCCAGGAACCCGTCGGGCGTGGTGATGGTCCGCTCGGTGGCGGCCGGCATGCCGGTACGGGCGAGCAGCGCCCGCACCTCGTCGGCCGGGGTGTGCGCGAGCAGCGCCTTGCCGACGCCGGTCGAGTGCGGCAGCACCCGGCGGCCGACCTCGGTGAACATGCGCATGGAGTGCTTGGACGGCACCTGGGCGACGTACACGACCTCGTCGCCGTCGAGCAGGGCCATGTTCGCGGTCTCGCCGGTCTCCTCGACGAGCCGCGCCAGATACGGGCGGGCCCAGGTGCCGAGCAGCCGGGAGGCGGACTCGCCGAGCCGGATGAGGCGGGGGCCGAGCGCGTAGCGGCGGTTGGGCTGCTGGCGCACGTAGCCGCAGGCGACGAGGGTGCGCATCAGCCGGTGGATCGTCGGGAGCGGCAGGCCGCTGCTGGCGGAGAGTTCGCTCAGCCCGACCTCGCCGCCCGCGTCGGCCATCCGTTCCAGGAGGTCGAAGGCGCGCTCGAGGGACTGGACGCCACCGCTCGCGGCGGCGGGCTTGGCGGCGTCGGTGGCGCGGGCGCTGGACGTCGGCACGGCAACGGTCCTTTCGGGGCAGGCGGGCAAGGCAGCAGCCTACCGGGCGCCCGGGCCGTGCACACGGCCCAGGTCCCGGCGTCCGGGCCGGTCAGCGGGGCTTTCGCCCGCGGCCGGCGGCTGCCCGGAGGGGTCCTGGTCCACCCCTCGGCGGCGGAGTCGCGTTCTACTGTACGAAATTCCCCTTCCGCTTCACGGAAATGTAGAGGGTTGCGGTTTTTGTGCGACGACCGGGGAGGCGACCCCTTGACGGCCGGTGGCGGGGTGCGCAGACTCCTTCAACAGTTCGTTGAAGTTTGGTGAAGCCGCCGGAAGTCGTCAGAAGCCGTCAGAAGTCGTCAGTAGCCGTCGAAGTTCGTCCCGTCCTGCTCCGCGGAAGAAGCAGGACGAAGGAACGAAGAAGTAGACGAGTAGACGAGCAGACGAGCAGACGAGTAGACGAGAAGAAGAGGAGAAGGGGTACGGGTGGACGTCAACCTGGTCCTGCGCTCGACACGCGTCATCACTCCCGAGGGAACCCGCCCGGCGTCCATCGCCGTGGCCGGCGGGACGATCGCGGCCGTACTGCCCCATGACGCCGAGGTGCCGGCCGGCGCCCGCCTGGAGGACGTCGGCGATCTCGCCGTCCTGCCCGGCCTCGTCGACACCCACGTCCATGTGAACGACCCCGGCCGCACCGCGTGGGAAGGCTTCTGGACCGCCACCCGCGCCGCGGCCGCCGGCGGCATCACCACCCTGCTCGACATGCCGCTCAACTCGCTGCCGCCCACCACCACCGTCGACCACCTGCGCGTGAAGCGGGACGTGGCCCGTACGAAGACGCACGTCGACGTCGGCTTCTGGGGCGGCGCCCTGCCCGACAACGTCAAGGATCTGCGTCCTCTGTACGACGCCGGCGTCTTCGGCTTCAAGTGCTTCCTGTCGCCGTCCGGCGTCGACGAGTTCCCGCAGCTCGACCAGGACCGGCTGGCCGCCTCGCTCGCCGAGCTCGCCGCCTTCGACGGCCTGATGATCGTGCACGCCGAGGACCCGCACGAACTGGCCGCCGCCCCGCAGAAGGCGGGCGCCGCGTACACCGACTTCCTCGCCTCCCGGCCGCCCGCCGCCGAGAACACCGCCATCCGGAACCTGATCGACCAGGCCCGCCGGCTGCGCGCCCGCGTCCACGTCCTGCACCTGTCCTCCGCCGACGCGCTGCCGCTCCTCGCCGCCGCCAAGGCCGAGGGCGTACGGATCACCGTCGAGTCCTGCCCCCACTTCCTCACCCTCACGGCCGAGGAGATCCCGGACGGCGCGACCGAGTTCAAGTGCTGCCCGCCCATCCGCGAGGCCGCCAACCAGAACCTGCTCTGGCAGGGCCTCGCCGACGGCACCATCGACTGCGTCGTCTCCGACCACTCCCCGTCCACCGCCGATCTGAAGACCGGCGACTTCGCCTCCGCCTGGGGCGGCATCTCCTCCCTCCAGCTCGGCCTGCCCGCGATCTGGACCGAGGCCCGCCGCCGCGGCCACAGCCTGGAGGACGTCGCCCGCTGGATGTCCGCGGGCCCGGCCCGGCTCGCCGGCCTCGACCGGAAGGGCGCCATCGCGGCGGGCCGCGACGCCGACTTCGCAGTCCTCGCCCCGGACGCCGCCTTCACCGTCGATCCCGCCGGCCTCCAGCACAAGAACCGCGTCACGGCCTACGCCGGCAAGACCCTCCACGGTGTCGTGACGGCCACCTGGCTGCGCGGCGAACGGGTGTACGACCGGGGGGTACTGACCGAGCCGGGCGGACGGTTGCTGGTGCGCGGGGACTGACCGGGGGACCGGCCGGGGGCCGACCCGGGCGGGGCGGAACGGGACGTACGAGGTCTACGGGGAGCGGGGCGGCCCGCACGCGCCGGCACCGGCCGGACGCGGCGTCGATGGCACACCCGTTTCCCGACCTCTGTTTCCTGGTACGGAAGGCATCACCCGCACCGCGAACGCCGAGGAGCCAGCCCCGTGTCCGAGTCCTCCCCCCGCCCCGTCCTGGAGCCTGCCGCGCAGGCCTTCGCCGAAGCCACCTCGACCCGGCCGTACCTGTTCGAGCTCGGTCCGGCCGAGGGCCGCAAGGTCGTCGACGACGCGCAGTCGGGCGACATCGACAAGCCTGCGGTCGACGAGGAGTGGGTCACTGTCCCCGGTGGTCCGACCGGTGAGGTCCGGGCCCGGATCGTCCGGCCCGCCGGCGCCACCGGAAGTCTGCC
>NZ_JBEYHT010000049.1:0-64476 GCF_040635425.1 Streptomyces laurentii
GTCTTCAACCCCGGCGTCAACGCGTCCACAGGCATCAGCCGGGCCGAAACCAGCCTGCGGGACGTCAACGGCGACGGCCTGGCCGACCACGTCAGGCCCTCCGTCCGCCGGGGACGGAGGGCCGGCTCGTCTCCTTCACACCACGGGACTACGGACGGAGCCCGTGCTCGCGCGTGGCGTCCTCGTCGACCGGCCGGTCGAGGCGGGCGTCGTAGCGGGCCAGCGGCTTGGCGGCGTCGACGGCGGGCGCGTCGACCCCGGCCCAGGCGAGCACCCGGGCGGTCGCGTTGGCCTTCTCGTCGGCCACGAGGCCGTCGATGTTGGCCCCGTGGTTCATGCCCGGCGCGACGTACACGTAGCTGTCACGCGCGCTCTTGCCCGGGCGGAACTTCTCCGAGCCCCACGGGTCGTTGCCGCCGTAGACGAAGAGCATCTGGTGGGCGTTCTTGCGCACCCAGTCGTCGACGTCCCGCATGACCTGGGGCTTGAACTTCATGGGGATCTCCTTCGGCACGAAGGAGCTCGCGGGCTGGTAGCCGTAGCGGCTCAGCCCGGCCAGGTGCGGCTGCTTGATGCTGGGAGAGCCCAGCTCGGTGGCCGCCTGGTAGTAGTACGGGGTGTAGTACTCCAGGTCCTGGTCGGTGTACGCGGACCAGCCCGAGTAGGCGTCGATCGTGTTGTACACGTCGTCGTCGCTCGCGGTGGCGGCGACCGGGATCTGGTCGCAGACGTCCTGGCCGTAGTACTGCCAGAAGCCCCACACGAAGTCGAGGACGACGGCCTCGTACGCCTTGTCGAGCGAGCCGAGCGTGTTGAAGGTGGCGCCCTGCTCCTTCGCCCAGGCCGCGTACTTCTTCTCCAGCGGCTTACGGCGCAGCAGCGCCTCGCGCTGCATGTTGTTCAGCCGGTCGCGGCAGTCCTTCGTGCCGACGGTCTCGAAGAACCGGTCGTACGCCGAATCCTCCTTATCTACCACGTCGTTGGGCGCCACGTACGCGACGACGCCGTCCATGTCCTTCGGGTAGAAGCGCTCGTAGTAGGTGGCCGTCATGCCGCCCTTGGAGGCGCCGGTGGACAGCCACTTCTTCCCGTAGACCGACTTCAGCGCGGTGAAGATGCGGTGCTGGTCGCTGGCGGCCTGCCAGATGTCCAGCTTCGACCAGTCGGCCGGCTCGGGGCGGGACGGCGAGAAGAACCGGTACTCCATGGAGATCTGGTTGCCGTCGATGATGCGGGTGGGCTCGGTGCGGCTCGGCGTGGTGCTCAGCCCGTAGCCGCTGGTACGGAAGACGGTGGGGCGGTCGGTGTCCTTGTGGAGGACCGAGATCCGCTGCTGGAAGGTGCCCGCCCACGGGCGCTTGTGGTCGATCGGCTGCTCGTAGTTGAGGACGAAGTAGCGGTACCCCGCGTACGGCTTCTCCTCGATCAGGCTCATCCCCGGAATCGCCAGGAGGCGGTCCTTGATGTCCGTGCCGACGGCGGCCGCACTCTGCTCCGTGCCCGCGGCCTCCGCGTCGGCGGCGGTCGCGACCGTGGCCGTCGGGCCGACGGTGCCTATGACCACCGACAACGACACGAGCCATCTCAGCGACTTGCGCATTCACCCTCCCCTGGGTTCACAACGGTGTCGTGAACCTAGCGGGCGCGGTGTCCGAACCGCCAGACCTGATCATCACTTACCTGTGCTTCAGCAGAGGATCCAGCCCGTGGCGGTGGACCGGCCGTCGAGGGAGGCGGTGGCGCGCACGCAGCGGTGGAGGGCGTGCACGGTGACCGGTCCGGCCTGCCGGGTGAAGCGGCCCGCGTCGACGACGGCCCGCCCGCCGCGCGGCTGCAGGGACACCGACATGGGGCGCGCGGCGCCGGCGCGCTTGGCCACGGCGAGGACGCAGGCGTACGAGCGGGTGCGGTAGAGCCGCAGCGAGCCGGTGGCGAAGCCGATGGTGCGGGTGGGGCGGCCCTGACAGACGGAGGCGGCGTCGGCGGCCCCGGCGCCCGGGCCGGCGAGGACGAGGGACCCAGCGGCGAGCAGCAGAGCGAGCGGATACGCGGCGAGCCGCCGCCCGTTCCGCCGTACGACCCCGGTCCCGGCCCCTGTCTCGGTCTCGGACGCGGGTCCGGACGCGGTCGTGGACGCGGGTCCGGACGCGGTCGTGGACGCGGCCCCGGTCTCGGCCCTGGACTTGGCACCTGCCCCGGCACCTGCGCGCACGTGCCTGCCCCTCTCCCTTGTGACCCTGCGACCCTGCGACCCCGTGACCCGGTGAGTCCCCTGCGCATCCCCTGTGTGGCTCGTACACCCATACGACGCCGAAGGGCGGCGTTCGGTTGCCCTCGCTCCGAACGCCGCCCCGGCCGGTCCCTTGCTCTCCGCGGGCCTCAGCGGGCCTCGGTCGCCATGACCTCGTCCTTCTCGTGCCCGTCACCGTGCCCGTCCTCGCCGATGAAGGTGCGCCACAGCGTCGCGTACCGGCCGTCCAAGGCCAGGAGTTCGTCGTGCGTGCCGTCCTCGGCGACCCGGCCGTGGTCCATGACGACCACCCGGTCGGCGCGGGCGGCCGTGGTGAGCCGGTGGGCGACGATGAGGGTGGTGCGGGGTCCGGTGCCGGGCGTCTCGCCGTCGGCCGTGCGGCGTCCGGCGAGCCGGTCGGTCGCGGCGTTGACCTGCGCCTCGGTGGCCAGGTCGAGCGCGGCCGTCGCCTCGTCGAGGAGCAGCACGTCGGGGTCGACCAGTTCGGCGCGGGCCAGGGCGATCAGCTGGCGCTGGCCCGCGGACAGGTTCCGGCCGCGCTCGGCGACCTCGTGGAGGTAGCCGCCGTCGAGCCCGGCGATCATGTCGTGGGCGCCGACCGCGCGGGCCGCGGCCTCCACCTCGGCGTCGCTCGCGTCGGGACGTCCGTACGCGATGGCGTCGCGGACCGTCCCGGGGAACAGGTACGACTCCTGCGGCACCACGCCGAGCCGGTGGCGGTACTGGGTCATGTCGAGCTCGCGCAGGTCGGTGCCGTCGGCGGTGACCCGGCCGGAGGTCGGGTCGTAGAACCGGGCGACCAGCTTGACCAGCGTCGACTTGCCGGCGCCGGTCTCGCCGACGAAGGCGACGGTCTGCCCGGCCGGTATCCGCAGGTCGATCCCGGTGAGCGCCGACTCGTCCTTCGTGCCGCCGGCGTCGCCCCCGTACGAGAAGGACACGTCCTCGAAGGCGAGGTCGCCGCGCAGCGCCCGCACCTCGCGGGGCCGGTCCGCGGCCGCGGTGGAGGTGGGCTCCTGGAGGAGTTCCTGGATCCGCTTGAGGGAGACGGCGGCCTGCTGGTAGCCGTCGAAGACCTGCGAGAGCTGCTGCACGGGCGCGAAGAACAGGTCGATGTAGAGCAGGTAGGCGACCAGCGCGCCGGTGGTGAGGGTGCCCGCCTCGATGCGGTGCGCGCCGACGATGAGGACGGCGGCGGTGGCCACGGAGGACAGCAGGGTGACGAACGGGAAGTAGACCGAGATCAGCCACTGGCCGCGGATCCGGGCCGCCCGGTACTCGACGCTGCGCGCCGTGAACCGCTCGGCGCCCCTGCGCTCGCGCCGGAACGCCTGCACGATCCGCAGGCCCGACACCGACTCCTGGAGGTCGGCGTTGACGGAGCTGATCCGCTCACGGGCCAGCTCGTACGCCTTCACGCTGGCGCGGCGGAAGAAGTACGTGGCGACGGCGAGGACCGGCAGGGTCACGAAGACGACGAGGGCGAGCTGGAGGTCGAGCACGAGCAGCGCGACCATGATGCCGAAGAAGGTGATGACGGAGACGAAGGCCGTGACCAGACCGGTCTGGAGGAAGGTCGACAGGGCGTCGACGTCCGTGGTCATCCGGGTCATGATCCGGCCGGTGAGCTCGCGCTCGTAGTAGTCCAGGCCGAGCCGCTGGAGCTGGGCGAAGATCTTCAGCCGCAGGGTGTAGAGGATCCGCTCGCCGGTGCGGCCGGTCACCCGGGTCTCGGTGGTCTGCACGACCCACTGGACGAGCACGGTGAGCAGCGCGAGCAGCGAGGCGGTCCAGACGGCGCCGATCATCATCTTGTCGACGCCCTGGTCGATGCCGTGCCGGATCAGGATCGGCAGGAGCAGGGACGCGCCGGCGTCGACGGCGACCAGGCCGAGGCTGAGGAGCAGCGGCCGGCCGTAGCCGCGCAGCAGGCGGCGCAGTCCGTACGACTCCTCGGGGGCGACGGCCCGGGCCTCGTCGACGTCCGGGGTGTCGGTGGCGGGCGGCAGGGCGGCGACGGCGGCGAGGAGTTCCGGGGTGGCGCCGGGGGTCTTCGCCTCGGCGTCGGCGGCCTCGTCGCGGACCCACAGGGTGGGGGTGATGCCGCGTTCGGCGTCGAACTCGGCGTCCAGTTCGGCGCGCAGCGCGCGGTCCTCCGGCGTACCGGCGCCCGCCTCGTCGCCGTCGTCCGCTGCGGTGGGCGGGAGGGTGTGGCCGGGCGAGACGCCGCCGAGCTCGTCGGGGTCGGTGAGCAGCCGGCGGTAGAGCGCGGAGCGCTCCTCCAGCTCCTCGTGGGTGCCGATATCGGCGAGCCGGCCGCCGTCGAGGACGGCGATGCGGTCGGCGAGGCCGAGGGTGGAGCGGCGGTGGGCGATGAGCAGGGTCGTACGGCCCTCCATCACCGACTTCAGGGCCTCGTGGATCTCGTGCTCCACGCGCGCGTCCACGGCGGACGTGGCGTCGTCGAGGACGAGCAGCCGCGGGTCGGTGAGGATGGCGCGGGCGAGCGCGACGCGCTGCCGCTGGCCGCCGGAGAGGGTGAGCCCGTGCTCGCCGACCGTGGTGTCGTACCCGTCGGGCAGTTCGGCGATGAAACGGTCCGCCTGGGCGGCGCGGGCGGCGGCCTCGATCTGCTCCCGGGTGGCGTCGGGGACGCCGTACGCGATGTTGGCGCCGACCGTGTCGGAGAACAGGAAGCTGTCCTCCGGGACCATGCCGACGGCGGCGCGCAGCGAGTCGAGGGTGAGGTCGCGGACGTCGTGCCCGCCGACCCGGACGGTGCCGCGCGTCACGTCGTAGAAGCGCGGCAGGAGGAGGGAGACGGTGGACTTGCCGGAGCCGGAGGCGCCGACGACGGCGACGGTCTCGCCGGGGCGTATCTCCAGCGAGAAGCGGTCCAGGACGGGGACGCCCTTGCCCTCCTGGCCCTCCTTCTCGTACGCGAAGGACACGTCGTCGAACTCGACGGTCGCGGGCGCGTCCGCCGGCAGCTCCGTGGTGCCGTCGGTCATGGTCGGCTCGGTGTCGATCAGCTCCAGGACCCGCTCGACGCCGGCCCGGGCCTGCTGGCCGACGGTGAGGACCATGGCTAGCATGCGGACCGGGCCGACGAGGGACGCCAGATAGGAGGAGAAGGCGACGAAGGTGCCGAGGGTGATCTGGCCGCGGTACGCGAGCCAGCCGCCGAGCGCGAGGACGCCGACCTGGCCGAGGGCGGGCACGGCCTGGAGGGCGGGGGTGTAGCGGGAGTTCAGCCGTATCGTGCGCAGCCGGCCCGCGAACAGCTTCCGGCCGGCCTCGCGGATCTTGCCGGTCTCCTGCTCCTCCTGCCCGAAGCCCTTCACCACGCGGACGCCGGTCACGGCGCCGTCGACGACGGTCGCGACCGACGCCGCCTGCGCCTGCGCGTACCAGGTCGCGGGGTGCAGCCGGGAGCGGCTGCGGCGGGCGATCCACCACAGGGCGGGCGCCACGGCGAGGGCGATGAGGGTGAGCGGGAGGGACAGCGCGGCCATCACGCCGAGCGAGATGAGGAAGAGCAGGATGTTCCCGATGGTCATCGGGAGCATGAACAGCAGGCCCTGGATCAGCTGGAGGTCGCTGGTGGCGCGCCCGATGACCTGCCCGGTGGACAGCTCGTCCTGGCGGCGCCCGTCGAGCCGCGTGATCGTCGCGTACATCTCGGTCCGCAGGTCGTGCTGGACGTCGAGGGCGAGACGGCCACCGTAGTAGCGGCGGATGTAGGTGAGGACGTAGACGACGACGGCGGAGACGACGAGGAGGCCGGTCCACAGGGCGAGGGAGCCGGTCTTGGCGCCGATCACGTCGTCGATGATCACCTTGGTGACGAGCGGGACGAGCGCGAGCACGGCCATACCGGCCAGCGACGACCCGAGCGCGAGCACCACGTCGGTCTTGTACCGCCAGGCGTACCCCCACAGCCTGCGCGCCCAGCCCTGTTGCCGGGGACGGTCCCCCGCCCGCTCCTGTGTCCGTTCCTGCCCCACGACGGCCACGCGGCGCCTCCCATCCTTGCTGGTCTACCGCAAGGCCAACACGTCCCGGTCTGCTTTTCATCCCATCGCAACAATTCACGGTGGAAGACCGGTCGAAGGTCCTAGGCCGGTGGCGGGTGCACGCTGTCTCTGTCACCGCCGCCCCAGTCTCCTGCCACGGCCGGAGAGACCCGATCGGGGCGGGGAGGGCTGCCCGGCCGTGGGTAGGACCCCGGTGCGGTCGCCGGCCGGCGGTCGTACGGCGGGACGGGAGAGGGAGCCGATGGCGCGGATCGAGGACGGGAAGGCGTACGGGTACGGAAAGCTGCACGCGGCGTTCCGGATGATGGAGGCGCTGGCCGTGGGGAAGGGCGAGCTCGCGGAGCCCTCACCACGCAAGGCGACCATCAACCAGCCGCGACGCGAGGTGGTCGCACTTCTGCGCGACACGAGCGAGTACATCCTTCTCGCCCGGGAGAAGGGCGGCGACCGCGCCAAGGCCGCCGCGCAGCTGTACGCCGAGATCGCCGAGCTGATCGCCCCGGAGCCCATGTACGCCAAGAATCCGACCGCCGACGAGAAGGCCGCGTTCGAGCAGGGGTACGAGGATCAGATGGCCCGCTATCGCGACCGCTGGGGCGGCCTCGCCTCCGTGTGATCCGCACGGTGAGGCTCAGCGGGGCCGGGGCTCCTTCCTCAGCGACGAGAAGCGCGCCCATCGGGCTTCTCTGGGAAGCCGGGGCTGGGGCGGGGGCAAGGTTTGGTCAGCGATCGGGGAGACGGGCCTGTCATATGCATGGCCGGGACGCCGCCGCCCTCCCCTGCGGGGCGGCGGCTCCCGAAATCCGGCGCCCGTCAGGCGCGGGCGTCGCGGGCGGCCGCGATCTGGCGGGACATGATCGTGGTCAGTTCGTACGCGGTGTGCGAGGCGGCCACGGCCGTGATCTCGGCGTGGTCGTACGCCGGGGCGACCTCCACCACGTCCGCGGAGACCAGGTTGCAGGAGGACAGGCCGCGCAGGATCTCCAGGAGCTCGCGCGAGGTCATGCCGCCCGCCTCCGGGGTGCCGGTGCCGGGGGCGTGGGCCGGGTCGAGGCAGTCGATGTCGATGGAGATGTAGAGCGGGCGGTCGCCGATGCGCTGCCGCAGCTGGTCGGCGACCTCGTCGGCGCCGCGCCGGTAGACGTCGGCGGAGGTGACGATGCCGAAGCCCATCTTCTCGTCGTCCGTGAGGTCCTGCTTGCCGTACAGCGGGCCACGGGTGCCGACGTGCGAGAGCGCCGAGGTGTCGAGGATGCCCTCCTCGACGGCCCGCCGGAACGGGGTGCCGTGCGTGTACTCGGCGCCGAAGTAGGTGTCCCAGGTGTCGAGGTGCGCGTCGAAGTGGAGCAGGGCGACCGGGCCGTGCTTCTTGGCGACGGAGCGCAGCAGCGGCAGGGCGATGGTGTGGTCGCCGCCCAGGGTCATCATGCGGGCGCCGGTGCCGAGCAGGTCGTCGGCGGCGGCCTCGATGGTCTCCACGGCCTCGTGGATGTCGAACGGGTTCGCCGCGATGTCGCCGGCGTCGGCGACCTGCGCGAGGGCGAACGGGGAGGCGTCCTGCGCCGGGTTGTACGGGCGGAGCAGGCGGGACGCCTCGCGGATCGCGTTGCCGCCAAAGCGGGCGCCGGGGCGGTAGGAGACGCCGGTGTCGAAGGGGACGCCGACCACGGCGACGTCGGCGCGGCCGACCTCGTCGAGCCGCGGCAGCCGGGCGAACGTCGCGGGACCGGCGTACCGCGGGACGCGGGACGAGTCGATCGGGCCGCGCGGGGCGTTCTGGTCGCTGCTGCTCATATCCGGTCCTCCTGAGGCCTGGGCACGTCGCGGGATGGCATGACAGTAAGGCGCCGGAGAGCGGCACAGAAGTGTACGTTTCCTCCATTCCCCCACTCTCGGATGTACGAAGGATCCACCTCCGCCATGCGCACCGCTCCGGACGTCCCACCGCTCCCACCGGTCCCGCCGGTCCCACCGCTCCCGCCCACCCCGCCGGTCCCGCTGTCGGCGCTGCTCGGCCGCGCGGAACTGGGGCTGCGGCTGCTCGCGGGGCCGCCGGACGCGGCGGACGCGCCGCTGCACTGGGTGCACGCCTCCGAGATGGCCGACCCGTACCCGTATCTGCTGGGCGGCGAGCTGCTGCTGACGGCCGGCGTGCTGTTCCCCACCGACCCTGAGCACTACGTGGCGCGGGTGCGGGAGGCCGGGGCGGCGGCGCTCGGGTTCGGGGTGACGCCGGTGTACGACACGGTGCCGGCGGAGCTCGTCGAGGCGTGCGGGCGGCTCGGGCTGCCGCTGATCGAGGTGCCGCCGCGGACGCCGTTCACCGCGGTGGCGCGGGCGCTGTGGCGACTGATGGCCGAGGCGCGGCTGCGCGAGCTGCGGCGGGTGAGCGAGGCCCAGCGGTCCCTGGCGGCGGCGGCCGCCCGGCCGGCCCCGGTGCCGGCGGTGCTCGGCGCGCTGGCGGCGCGGCTCGGCGGGCGGGCGGTGCTGTTCGGGGCGGACGGTACGGAGTCGGCGGCGGCCGGCCGCGCGGTCCCGCCGGGGGCGGCGCGGGCGCTCGCGGAGCTGGCGGGCGTGGTGGGGACCCGGCCGGGCGCACCCGCGTCGGCGAGCGACGACACGGGTGGCGAAGACGCCGGGGCCGGGCTGCGGCTCGCCGCGTACGCGCTGGGCGGCGGCGAGGGGCTGACCCTCGGGGTGGCGACGGAGGGCGGGGCGCCGGGGGACCGGACCCTCGCGGGCCTCGCCGTCGTCCTGCTCTCCCTGCTGACCGCCCCGCACCGGGCCGCCGACGCCGCCGCCCGGGACACGGCCCTGGTCCGTCTCCTCCTCGGCGCCACCCCGGCCGACGCGGCCCGCGCCCTCGGCCCGGGCCCCTGGAACGTCGTCCACGCGCGCGGGGGCGACGGCACCCCGTTCGCGGCGGCGACCCTGGCGGCGGCGCTCGGCACCCCGCTGGCCGACCCGGCCGGCCCCGACGCCGTACGCCTCCTGCTCCCCGCCTCCTCGCCGGTCACCGTCCAGCCCGGCTGGACCCTCGGCGTCAGCGCCCCCGCCGAGGCGGACGGCCTGGCCGCCGCCGACGCGCAGGCGGCCCGGGCGCTGCGGCGCGCGCTGGCCCGGCGGGCGCCGCTGGACCGGCACCGCGCGGGCGGGCTCGCCGCGCTCGTGGACCGGGACGAGGCGGCGGCGTACGCGCGCGACCTCCTCGCCCCGCTCTCCCCCGCCCTCACCGAGACCCTGCGCGTCTGGCTCTCCCTGCACGGCAACTGGGACCGGACGGCGACGGCCCTGGGCATCCACCGCAACACGGTCCGCCAGCGCGTCACCCGTATCGCCGCCCTGCTCGACGGGCGCGACCTGGACGACCCGGATGTCCGGATGGAGCTGTGGTTCGCCCTGGGCACGGACGCCTGACGGGGTCCGCCGCCCCGGGTACCCCCAACGGGGCCGGAGTGCTCGGTATCACTCTGGACAGGTTCGACAACCCATCGGTAACTTGGGGTGAGCAAGCGCTTAGGCACGTTGTGCTGCCTGGCGCCCGGTGACCAGGACAGGACCACAAGGAGGCGGCTCGTGCGCCGTACCGTATTCAACGAGGACCACGAGGCGTTCCGGGAGACCCTGCGCGCCTTCATCGAGGCCGAGGTCGTCCCCGTCTACGACGAGTGGTTCGCCGCCGGCCAGGCGCCCCGCGACTTCTACTACAAGCTCGGTGAGCTGGGCCTCTTCGGCATCAACGTGCCCGAGGAGTTCGGCGGCGCGGGCATGGACACGCACAAGTTCGAGGCCGTCCTCTACGAGGAGACCTCGCGCGCGGGCGTCCAGTTCGGCGGCTCCGGCGTGCACGTGCTGCTCGCCCTCCCGTACCTCAAGATGCTCGCCACCGACGAGCAGAAGAAGCGTTTCCTTCCGAAGTTCGTCACCGGCGAGGAGATGTGGGCCCTCGCGATGACCGAGCCGGGCACCGGCTCCGACGTCGCGGGCATGAAGACCACCGCCAAGCTCTCCGAGGACGGCACCCACTACGTCCTCAACGGCTCCAAGACCTTCATCACCGGCGGCGTGCACGCCGACCGCGTGATCGTCTGCGCCCGTACCTCGGCCCCGTCCGCCGACGACCGCCGCTTCGGCATCTCGCTCTTCGCCGTCGACACCAAGGCCGAGGGCTACTCGATCGGCCGCAAGCTCGACAAGCTGGGCCTGCGCACCTCCGACACCGCCGAGCTGGCGTTCGTCGACGTCAAGGTCCCGGTCGAGGACCTGCTGGGCGAGGAGGGCAAGGGCTTCTACTACCTCGGCCACAACCTGGCCTCCGAGCGCTGGGGCATCGCCTTCGGCGCGTACGCGCAGGCCAAGGCCGCCGTCCGGTTCGCGCAGCAGTACGTGACCGACCGCACCGTCTTCGGCAAGGCCGTCGCGACCTTCCAGAACACCAAGTTCGAGCTGGCCGCCTGCCAGGCCGAGGTCGACGCCGCCGAGGCCGTCGCCGACCGCGCCCTGGAGGCCCTGGACGCGGGCGAGCTGACCCCGGCCGAGGCCGCGAGCGCCAAGCTGTTCTGCACCGAGGTCGCGCACCGCGTCATCGACCGCTGCCTCCAGCTGCACGGCGGCTACGGCTACATGAACGAGTACCCGATCGCGCGCCTGTACGCGGACAACCGCGTCAACCGCATCTACGGCGGCACCAGCGAGATCATGAAGTCGATCATCGCCAAGTCGATGGGCCTGTAGGCAGTCCACGTGCCCCACACGCATCAGGCACCCGGCACCCCGGACGCCTTGGACGACCTGCTCGATCTGCTCGACCTGGAGCGGATCGAGCGGGACATCTTCCGCGGCGAGTCCCGGTCCGCGCTCGTCCCCCGCGTCTTCGGCGGCCAGGTGGCCGCCCAGGCGCTGGTGGCGGCGGGCCGGACCGTGCCCGCGGACCGGCTCGCGCACTCCCTGCACGCGTACTTCCTGCGTCCCGGGGACGCCAGCGCGCCGATCGTCTACAACGTCGACCGGATCCGCGACGGCCGCTCCTTCACCACCCGCCGGGTGGTCGCGGTCCAGCACGGCCAGCCGATCTTCCATCTCTCCGCGTCGTTCCAGACGTACGAGGAAGGGCTGGACCACCAGGCGGACATGCCGGCCGCGCCCGACCCGGAGTCGCTGCCGACGGCCGCCGAGATGCTGCCCCGGCACCTGCCGCGGGAGGTCGCCGACCGGCTGGTCGAGGCCCGCGCGGCGGTGGACCTGCGCTACGCCGACGTCCCCCCGTGGGGGTCGGTCGGTCAGCCGCGCGAGCCGCGGTCGCAGGTGTGGTTCCGTACTCACGGCAAGCTCGCCGACGACCCCCTGCTGCACGTCGTCCTCGCCACCTACGTGTCCGACATGACGCTGCTCGACTCGGTGCTGCTCGCGCACGGCCGGGGCGGCTGGGCCGTCGGGGACGTCGTCGGGGCGTCGCTGGACCACGCCATGTGGTTCCACCGGCCGTTCCGGGCGGACGAGTGGCTGCTGTACGACCAGGAGTCGCCGACCGCCGCCGGCGGCCGCGGCCTCGGGCAGGCCCGGATCTACACCCAGGACGGGCGGCTCGCGATCTCCGTCATCCAGGAGGGTGTCGTTCGCGTCCCGCGCTGACGACCGCCCGTACCGTCCGCTGTCATGACGGACGGTACGCACAGTCCTGAGAGCGGCGGCGAGAGCACCTTCACGGTCCTCGTGGCCGCGGCGGCGAATCTGGGGATCGCCGCCGCCAAGGCCGTCGCGGGCATCACCGGCGGATCGAGCGCCATGCTCTCGGAGGCGGCCCACTCGGTCGCCGACACCGTCACCGAGGGCATGCTGCTCGCCGCGCTGCGCCGCAGTGACAAACCGGCCGACGAGGACCATCCGGTCGGCTACGCGGGCGAGCGCTACGTCTGGGCGCTGCTCGCCGCCGTCGCCACCTTCGTCGGCGGCGCGGTGTTCTCCCTCTACGACGGGATCCACACCCTCACCCACGGCGAGGAACCGGGCGATCCGCTCGTCTCGTACCTCGTGCTCGCCGTCGCCTTCGCCCTGGAGGGCTACTCGCTGCGCACCGGCGTCCGCCACGTCCGCGCCGAGGCGGGCCGCACGGGCACGCCCTTCGCCCGCTATCTGCGCTTCATGCCGGACACCACCGTCAAGGCCGTCGTCATGGAGGACTCGGCCGCCCTCGTCGGCCTGCTGCTCGCGGCCGGCGGCCTGCTCGGCGGGCAGCTCACCGGTTCCGGCGTGTGGGACGGGACCGCCTCGATCCTCATCGGCCTGCTGCTCGTGTACGTGGCGTGGGTCCTCGGCCGCTCCAACGCCCGCCTGCTGGTCGGCCGCCCGCTGCCGCGCGCGCTGCGCGCGGCGGTACGCGAGGAACTGCTGTCCGTCCCCCACGTGGTCGCGGTCCTGGACCTGACGACGCTGATCCAGGGGCCGCGGGAGTTCATGGTCGCGGCGAAGATCGACTTCCGGGACCTGGCGTCGGCGGCCGAGGTCGAGTGGGCCTGCGAACAGTCGGAGGCCCGGCTGCGCGCCCGGATCCCGGAGATCCGCCGGGTCTACCTGGACCCGACCCCGGGCGTCAGCGCATGAGCCCGGCCGCGTCCAGCAGGTAGGCCGTCATCGGCTCGTACGAACGCGGGTCGAGGACGTGGTCGTCGAGCGGCACCGTGACCTGCATGGTCCCCTCGGCCTCGGCCAGGAACAGCGCCGGGTCGTTGCAGTCCGCGTAACCGACCGCGTCCACCCCCCGCTGCGCCGCGCGCCCCGCCCAGCCGTGGTCGGCGACCACCAGATCGGGCACGGGCTCGCCCAGCGACTCCAGGCCGTCGAGGATCGCGTTCATCGGCTCCGGCGAATGGGTGTGCCACAGGCTGGCGCCCCGCTCGAAGACGGCGACGTCGGCGAACTGCACCACGTACCCCTCGTCGGCGGTCAGCCCGCCCGGGATCCGCACGATCTCGCACCCCCGCGCCCGCAACGCGCCCGCGACCCGGCTGTGCGCGTCGAGCAGCGCCCCGGGATGCCCGGTCGCGAACAGCACCCGCTCCCGCCCGGCGGCGGCCTTCGCGAGCCGCGCCGCCATCCGGTCGAGCGCGGCGACGGTCAGCTCGGGATCGATGGTGTCCCGCCCGGCCCGGTGCGCCGGATCGTCGACGACCCCGCACCGCTCGGCCATCACCGCGAGCACGTCCTGCTCGTCACTCCACCGGCCCTCGAACTCCAGGCCGAACCAGTAGTGCCGGTCGCCGTTGGCGAGCGCGCGGTAGTGGCCGAGGTTGTTGTCACGGGGCGTGGCGACATCGCCGGCGATACGGGTGCGGACAAGGTGCTCGACGAGGGCGGCGCGGCTGAGTATCGGCATGCCCCCCATTCTGCCGCGCCTCCACCCCAACCCCCTACGGGTACGCCCCTGGTGAGCCCCGCTTCCGCCACTCGAACAGCCCAACGTCCACCCGAACCCGCGCCCCCCTACCCCAGCGCCGACAACGCCCCGTGCGCCAGCCCGCTCAGCAGCGCCTCCATCTCCGCCCTCCCCAGCGGCCCCCCGAGCCGCGGCGTCGAGTTCAGCAGCCCGAACACCGCGTGCACCGCCGCCCGCGCCTCCGACTCCCCCGCCGCCGGATACAGCTCGCGCACGACCGCCACCCACAGCTCGACGTACTGCCGCTGGAGCTGCCGTACCCGCTTGCGGTCCTCGTGCTTCAGCCGGTCGAGTTCGCGGTCGTGGAGGGTGATGAGGGGCCGGTCGTCGAGGGCGAAGTCGATGTGGCCGTCGATGAGGGAGCCGAGCAGGGCGTGCGGGTCGCCGGCGCAGGCGGCGGCGCGGAGCCGGCCGCCGTCGAGGAGGCGTTCGCTGATGCCGACGAGCAGTTCGGCGAGCATCGCGTCCTTGCCGGGGAAGTGGCGGTAGAGCCCGGGGCCGCTGATGCCGACCGCGGCTCCTATCTCGTCGACGCCCACGCCGTGGAAGCCGCGCTCGGCGAAGAGACGGGCGGCTTCGCGGAGGATCTGCTCGCGCCGCGTCGGCGCGTCGGTCCGCGTGGGGGTCGTGGACGGAGCGGTCGCGGAGGGCGCGGTCGCGGACGGCGGAGGCGAGGACTGCGAGGCCGGGGGCTGCGCGGGCGGGGGCGGCGGGGTCATGAAATCGATTCTAGACAACCCGGTTAGCGGTCGTTAACCTGGCGGGTAGATGACGTTAACGCTCATTAACCGAGCAGAGGAGCTCGTGGAATGCAGCAGGCACCTGTGCTGACGAGCGCGGCCGACCCCGCGTCCGCGGCCTGGCAGGCCAACGAGGCGGCGCACCAGGAATTGGTCGCCACCCTCCGCGCCAAACTGGCCGCGGCCGCGCTCGGCGGCGGCGAGAAGTCCCGCGCCCGGCACACCGCGCGGGGCAAGCTGCTGCCGCGCGACCGCGTGGACACGCTCCTCGACCCGGGCTCGCCCTTCCTGGAGCTGGCCCCGCTCGCGGCGAACGGCATGTACGGCGACCAGGCCCCGGCGGCCGGGGTGATCGCCGGCATCGGCCGGGTCAGCGGGCGCGAGTGCGTGATCGTCGCCAACGACGCGACGGTCAAGGGCGGCACGTACTACCCGATGACGGTGAAGAAGCACCTGCGGGCGCAGGAAGTGGCGCTGGAGAACCGTCTCCCCTGCCTCTACCTGGTCGACTCGGGCGGCGCCTTCCTGCCGATGCAGGACGAGGTCTTCCCGGACCGCGAGCACTTCGGCCGGATCTTCTTCAACCAGGCCCGGATGTCCAGCGCCGGCATCCCGCAGATCGCGGCCGTGATGGGCTCGTGCACGGCGGGCGGCGCGTACGTCCCGGCGATGAGCGACGAAGCCGTGATCGTCCGCGACCAGGGCACGATCTTCCTCGGCGGACCGCCGCTGGTGAAGGCCGCGACCGGCGAGGTCGTGACGGCCGAGGAGCTGGGCGGCGGCGAGGTCCACTCGCGGATCTCCGGCGTCACCGACCACCTGGCCGAGGACGACGCCCACGCGCTGCGCATCGTCCGCAACATCGTCGCCACGCTCCCCGAGCGCGGCCCGCTGCCGTGGAAGGTCGAGCCGGCCGAGGAGCCGAAGGCCGACCCCTACGGGCTGTACGGGGCGGTGCCGGTCGACTCGCGTACGCCGTACGACGTGCGCGAGGTGATCGCCCGGGTCGTGGACGGCTCGCGTTTCCAGGAGTTCAAGTCCGAGTACGGGCAGACGCTGGTCACGGGCTTCGCCCGGATCCACGGCCACCCGGTCGGCATCGTCGCCAACAACGGCATCCTGTTCGCCGAGTCCGCCCAGAAGGGCGCGCACTTCATCGAGCTGTGCGACCAGCGCGGCATCCCGCTGGTGTTCCTGCAGAACATCACCGGCTTCATGGTCGGCAAGGCGTACGAGCACGGCGGCATCGCGAAGCACGGCGCGAAGATGGTGACGGCCGTCGCCACCACGCGCGTGCCGAAGCTGACGGTGGTCGTCGGCGGTTCGTACGGCGCGGGCAACTACTCGATGTGCGGCCGGGCGTACTCGCCGCGCTTCCTGTGGATGTGGCCGAACGCCAAGATCTCGGTGATGGGCGGCGAGCAGGCCGCGTCCGTCCTCGCGACGGTCAAGCGCGACCAGCTCGGGGACGCGTGGAGCGCCGAGGAGGAAGAGGCGTTCAAGGCGCCGATCCGCGAGCAGTACGAGACGCAGGGCAACGCCTACTACGCGTCGGCCCGGCTGTGGGACGACGGGGTCATCGACCCCCTGGAGACCCGGCAGGTGCTGGGTCTGGCCCTGACCGCGTGCGCCAACGCGCCACTGGGCGACCCCCAGTTCGGCGTCTTCCGGATGTAAGGGGCACCGACACCATGCAGAAGACGACGCAAGCGCAGGCCCCAGGGCACGCGACGCAAGCGACCACACGGGAGAAGACGCCGGCCATGTTCGACACCGTCCTCGTCGCCAACCGGGGCGAGATCGCCGTCCGCGTCATCCGTACGCTGCGCGCGATGGGCGTGCGGTCGGTGGCCGTGTACAGCGACGCGGACGCCGACGCCCGGCACGTACGGGAGGCGGACACGGCGGTACGGATCGGTCCGGCCCCGGCCTCGGAGTCGTACCTCTCCGTCCCCGCCCTGCTCGACGCGGCCCGCCGCACCGGCGCGCAGGCCGTCCACCCGGGCTACGGCTTCCTCGCCGAGAACGCCGGTTTCGCGCGGGCGTGCGCGGAGGCGGGCCTGGTCTTCATCGGGCCGTCGGCCGACGCGATCGCGCTGATGGGCGACAAGATCCGGGCGAAGGACACGGTGAAGACGGCCGGTGTGCCGGTCGTCCCCGGCGCCGCCGACCCGGAGATCGTCGAGGCCGCCCGCGAACTGGGCGCCCCGGTCCTGCTGAAGCCCAGCGCGGGCGGCGGCGGCAAGGGCATGCGCCTGGTGCGCGACCTGGCCGTCCTGGAGGAGGAGATCGCGGCGGCGCGGCGCGAGGCGCGGTCCTCGTTCGGCGACGACACGCTGCTCGTGGAGCGGTGGATCGACCGGCCCCGGCACATCGAGATCCAGGTCCTCGCGGACGCGCACGGCAACGTGGTGCACCTGGGCGAGCGCGAGTGCTCGCTGCAGCGCCGCCACCAGAAGATCATCGAGGAGGCGCCGAGCGTCCTGCTGACCCCGGAGATCCGGGCGGCGATGGGCGCGGCGGCGGTGGAGGCCGCGCGGTCCTGCGGCTATGTGGGCGCGGGCACGGTCGAGTTCATCGTGCCGGGCGTCGACCCCGCCTCGTACTACTTCATGGAGATGAACACCCGTCTCCAGGTCGAGCACCCGGTCACGGAGCTCATCACCGGCCTGGACCTGGTGGAGTGGCAGCTGCGGGTGGCGGCCGGCGAGCCGCTGGGCTTCGGGCAGGACGACGTACGCCTGGACGGCTGGGCGATCGAGGCGCGCATCTGCGCCGAGGACCCGTCGCGCGGTTTCCTGCCGTCCGGCGGTACGGTCCTCGCGCTCGACGAGCCGCACGGCGAGGGCGTCCGGACGGACTCCGGTCTCGCCGAGGGCACCGAGGTCTCGTCGCTGTACGACCCGATGCTGTCGAAGGTCATCGTGCACGGTCCGGACCGGGCGACGGCGCTGCGCAAGCTGCGTGCCGCGCTCGCCGGGACGGTCACCCTCGGCGTCCCGACGAACGCCGGCTTCCTGCGGCGGCTGCTCGCCCACCCGGACGTGGTCGCGGGCGATCTGGACACGGGTCTGGTCGAGCGCGAGGCGGAGGGGCTGGTTCCGGACGGCGTTCCGGAGGAGGTGTACGCGGCGGCCGCCGCCGTACGGGTCGCGGAGCTGGCACCGGCGCCCGCCGCCGACGGCTGGACGGACCCGTTCGCGGTGCCGAGCGGCTGGCGGCTCGGCGGCACCCCGAAGCCGCTCGCGCTGCCGCTGCGGGTGCCGGGCGCGGAGCCCGTCACCGTCGAGGCGCCGCGCACGGCCTCCCGGGTGACGGACCGCTCGGTCACCGTCACCGTGGACGGGATCGCCCACCGCTTCCGCCGGGCCGGCGACTGGCTCGGCCGCGACGGCGACTCCTGGCACGTCATGGACCATGACCCGGTCGCCGCCGCGCTGTCCGGCGCCCGGCACGGCGGCGCCGACACGCTGGCCGCGCCGATGCCCGGCACCGTGACCGTGGTCAAGGTCGCGGTCGGCGACGAGGTGGCCGCCGGTCAGAGCCTGCTGGTGGTGGAGGCGATGAAGATGGAGCACGTCATCTCCGCGCCGCACGCCGGCACCGTCACCGAGCTGGACGTCTCGCCCGGCACGACCGTCGCCATGGACCAGATCCTGGCCGTGGTGACCCCGCTGGAGCAGAAGGAGGACGCCTCATGACCACCGAAGGCCCCGCCGGGCTTCCGATGACCGTCCCCGCGACCGATCTGCCGGAACGGGTCCGGATCCACGAGGTCGGTCCGCGCGACGGTCTGCAGAACGAGAAGACGACCGTCCCGACCGAGGTGAAGGCCGAGTTCATCCGGCGGCTCGCCGCCGCCGGCCTGGGCACGGTCGAGGCGACCAGCTTCGTGCACCCCAAGTGGGTGCCCCAACTCGCCGACGCCGAGCAGCTGTTCCCGCAGGTGAAGGACCTGTCGGCCAAGGCCGTACGCCTGCCCGTGCTGGTCCCGAACGAGCGCGGCCTGGACCGCGCGCTCGCCCTCGGCGCCCACGAGGTCGCCGTCTTCGCGTCCGCCACCGAGTCCTTCGCCAAGGCCAACCTCAACCGGACCGTCGACGAGTCGCTCGCGATGTTCGCGCCGGTCGTGGCCCGCGCCAAGGAGGCCGGGCTGCGGGTCCGCGGGTACGTCTCGATGTGCTTCGGCGACCCCTGGGAAGGCGCCGTGCCGCTGCACCAGGTGGCACGGGTGTGCACCGCGCTGCGCGCGATGGGCTGCGACGAGCTGAGCCTCGGCGACACCATCGGCGTGGCCACCCCCGGCCACGTCCTCGAACTGCTCTCCCTGCTCAACGAGGAGGGCGTCCCGACGCCCGCCCTCGCCGTGCACTTCCACGACACCTACGGACAGGCGCTGGCCAACGCGTACGCGGCCCTGGAGCACGGTGTCACCGTCTTCGACGCGTCCGCCGGCGGCCTCGGCGGCTGCCCGTACGCCAAGTCCGCGACCGGGAACCTCGCCACCGAGGACCTGGTGTGGATGCTCCGCGGTCTCGGCATCGAGACCGGGGTCGACCTGGCCGCCCTCACCGCCACGAGCGTGTGGATGGCCGACCACCTGGGCCGCCCGAGCCCGTCCCGTACCGTTCGCGCGCTCTCCCGCAAGGAGTCCTGAGCATGTCCCTCGACCACCGGCTCTCCGAAGAGCACGAGGAACTCCGCCGTACCGTGGAGGAGTTCGCCCACGACGTCGTCGCCCCGAAGATCGGCGACTACTACGAGCGGCACGAGTTCCCGTACGAGATCGTCGCCGAGATGGGCCGCATGGGCCTGTTCGGCCTGCCGTTCCCCGAGGAGTACGGCGGCATGGGCGGCGACTACCTGGCGCTCGGCATCGCCCTGGAGGAGCTGGCGCGGGTCGACTCGTCCGTCGCCATCACCCTGGAGGCGGGCGTCTCGCTGGGCGCCATGCCCGTGTACCGCTTCGGCACCGAGGAGCAGAAGCGCGCGTGGCTGCCGAAGCTGTGCGCCGGCGAGATGCTGGGCGCGTTCGGCCTGACCGAGCCGGGCGCCGGCTCGGACGCGGGCGGCTCCCGGACGACCGCCGTCCGCGACGGCGACGAGTGGGTCATCAACGGCTCGAAGTGCTTCATCACCAACTCCGGTACGGACATCACCGGCCTGGTGACGGTCACGGCGGTCACCGGCCGCAAGCCCGACGGCCGGCCGCGGATCTCCTCGATCATCGTCCCGTCCGGCACCCCCGGCTTCACGGTCGCCGCCCCGTACTCGAAGGTCGGCTGGAACGCCTCCGACACCCGTGAGCTGTCCTTCTCCGACGTGCGCGTGCCGGTGGAGAACCTGCTGGGCGAGGAGGGCCGCGGCTACGCGCAGTTCCTGCGCATCCTGGACGAGGGCCGGATCGCGATCGCGGCGCTCGCCACGGGTCTCGCGCAGGGCTGTGTCGACGAGTCGGTGAAGTACGCGAAGGAACGGCACTCCTTCGGCCGGCCGATCGCCGAGTACCAGGCCATCCAGTTCAAGATCGCCGACATGGAGATGCGCGCCCATATGGCCCGCGTCGGCTGGCGCGACGCGGCCTCACGGCTGGTCAACGGCGAGCCGTTCAAGAAGGAGGCGGCGATGGCGAAGCTGTACTCGTCGACGATCGCCGTCGACAACGCCCGCGAGGCCACCCAGGTCCACGGCGGCTACGGCTTCATGAACGAGTACCCGGTGGCCCGCATGTGGCGCGACTCCAAGATCCTGGAGATCGGCGAGGGCACGAGCGAGGTGCAGCGGATGCTGATCGCCCGGGAGCTGGGCCTCGGGGCCTGATCCCTCTCACATCCGTACGGGGGCGGGGCGCGCGGCCGAGGCCGGGCGCCCCGCCCCTTTTCACGCGGTCACACCGGGGTCACGGGGAGAGCGGCACGAGCGTCAGGTACGGCACCAGGGGCGCCACGGCGCAGAGCGTCCAGTAGGGCGCGGGCCTGGCCGGCCATCCGGCGGCGGTCATCCTGCGCGACATCCAGGTGTTCAGCAGTCCCCAGACCAGGCCGAAGAGCGTGAGCACCGGGACGAGGATGACGAGCCAGAGCCACATGCCGTCGTTCTCGGTCGGTTCACGCTGGGTCCAACCCAGTTCCGCCAGCGGCCCGTTGGCCATCACGTACCAGACGAGAAAACACGGCACGACACCCGGCACCCCGAGCAGCAGGTTCACTCCCCCGGCCACCGCCAGCCTCTTCATCGTTTCCCCTCCGCCACGCCACGACCCCGGCCGCCGCCTCCCGGCACGGGAGTCCGCAGGCTACTGGGTGGACGTGCCGCCGGCCTCGCTCGCCCCGGGGATGCGGACACCCTGACCCAAGGTCAACCCCAAGGGTGATCCGGCGCACTTCCCCCTTCGCCGCCGCACGGGGTCCGGGAACCCGGATCTTCCCGCCTGGGTAAGGTTAGGCTAACCTCATCCGGACTTACCCAGGCCGTTCCCCGGCACGCACGAAAGCGACTTCGCCATGCCCCGATCCGCCCGAGCCACCTCTCTCACCCGTCGCGGACTGCTCGCCGCGGGCGGCGCCGTCGGGCTCGGCGCCGCGCTCGCCGCCTGCGGGGGCGGCGACGGGAAGGTAGCCGGGAAATCCGCCGCCGCGAGCGGCGGCAAGGGCGGCGCCTGGAGCTTCACGGACGACCGGGGCTCCAAGGTCGCGCTCGCCGCGACCCCGAAGAACATCGTCGCCTTCACCGGCACGGCCGCCGCGCTCAAGGACTTCGGCGTCGAGGTGAAGGGCGTCTTCGGCCCGACCACGGTCAAGGACCCGAAGACCGGCGCGGTGACGCCGGACGTGCAGGCCGGCGACCTCGACATCGCCAAGGTCACCGTCATCGGCAACGTCTGGGGCGAGTTCAGGATCGAGGAGTACCTCAAGCTGAACCCCGATGTCCTCGTCACCGACATGTGGGAGAAGGGCGCCCTCTGGTACGTGCCGGAGGAGCAGAAGGACAAGATCCTCAAGATCGCCCCGACCGTCGCCCTGTGGGCCGCCGGGAAGTCGATGCCCACCGTGCTCCAGCGCCACGCCGACCTCGCCGGCTCGCTCGGCGCCGATGTGGCGAGCGCGCGGATCAAGGCCGACAAGGCCCGCTTCGAGGCCGCGGCGGAACGGGTCCGCAAGGCGGCCAAGGCGAGGAAGGGCATCAAGGTCCTCATCGGCTCCGGCTCGCCGGACACCTTCTACGTCTCCACCCCGGTCCGCCCCACCGACACGCTCTTCTTCCAGGAGCTGGGCGTCGACCTCGTCGTGCCCGACAAGCTGGACCCCTCGGGCTGGTTCGAGCTGCTGAGCTGGGAGAACGTCGACAAGTACCAGGCCGACGTCATCCTGCTCGACAACCGCACCTCCGCCCTCCAGCCCGAGGCACTGAAGGCGAAGCCGACCTGGGCCGCGCTGCCCGCCGTCAAGGCCGGCCAGGTCTTCCCGCGCGTGACCGAGCCCGTCTACTCGTACGCCAAGTGCGCCCCGCTCCTGGAGGACCTGGCGAAGGCCCTGGAGAACGCGAAGAAGGTGGCCTGACCCATGACGGACGCCGAGACCGCCCCGTTCCGCTTCTTCTCCCTCCAGGTCGACCGGACGCGGCGGCTCGGCCCGTCGCTGGTCCGCGTCACCTTCACCGGCGAGGAGTCGAAGAGTTTCCGCTCGGGCGGGCGCGACCAGTCGCTCTCCCTCTTCCTGCCGCACCCCGGGCAGGACGCGCCGGTCCTGCCACCGCTCGACACCCCGGATCTGTACGCGGTCCTGGGCGCCTGGCGCGCCCTGCCGCACGACGAGCGGGCGGTGATGCGCTCGTACACCGTCCGCGCCCAGCGCACCGCGCCGGACGGGACGGCGGAGATCGACATCGACTTCGCGATCCACGAGGACGGCGGCCCCGCCTGCCGCTGGGCCGAGGCCGCCCGCCCCGGGGACCGGGTGGTCGTCCTGGGTCCGGCCGTGGCCGAGAACACCGGCGTGCGGTTCCGACTCCCCGCCGACGCCGACTCCGTGGTGATCTGGGGCGACGAGACCGCCCTGCCGGCCGTCGCCGGGATCCTGGAGTGGCTGCCCGCCGGGCTGCCCGCCCGAGTGTTCCTCGAAGTGCCGTACCCGGACGACAGGCTGGAGCTCGAGACGGCGGCCGATGCCGCCGTCACCTGGCTGGTACGCGCCGAGGGAGCGCCGTCCGCCGTGGCGGCGGTCGCCGCCGAAGAGTTGCCGGGCTCCGCTCCGTACGTCTGGATCGCGGGCGAATCCGGCTCGGTGAAGGCACTGCGCCGCCACTTCGTCGGCGAACGCGGACTCGACCGCCGCCGGGTCACCTTCGTCGGCTACTGGCGCCGCGGCCTGTCGGAGGACGCCCTGCGCGAAGTCCCCGACGAGGCCTAGCACTTTCGGACCGCACCCCCCTTCCACACCCCCGCACAGCCCCTCGATTCCTTTCGGGTCGGGGGGCTTTCGCGTGCTCGAAGTTAAGTTAGGCTAACCTAACTTTCACTGACCGAGTCCGCTCCCGGAAGGGCCTTCCCCCATGCGTTCCCATCTGCTCAACGCCACCACGGCGGCGGCCTACCGACACTCCGTCACCGAAGGAGCCGAGCGGGTGGCACGCCGACTCGCCACCGCCCAGGGGCCGTTCAGCGGCATCACGCCCGCCGCGCTCGCGCCCGCCGTCGACGCCGTCGACCTCGACCGGCCGCTCGGCGACCTCACCGCCGCCCTCGACGAGCTGGAGGACGTCTACCTGCGCGACGCGGTCTACTTCCACCACCCCCGCTACCTGGCGCACCTCAACTGTCCGGTCGTGCTGCCCGCCGTCGCCGCCGAGGCCGTCCTGTCCGCCGTCAACTCCTCCCTCGACACCTGGGACCAGAGCGCCGGCGGCACCCTGATCGAGCGCCGCCTGATCGACTGGACGGCCGGCCGGATCGGCTTCGGGCCGGGCGCCGACGGGGTGTTCACCAGCGGCGGCAGCCAGTCCAACCTCCAGGCCCTGCTGCTCGCCCGCGAGGAGGCCGGCGCCGTGGCCCCGTCCCGGCTGCGGATCTTCGCCTCGGCCTGCGGGCACTTCAGCGTCCAGAAGTCGGCCACCCTGCTCGGCCTCGGCCCGGACGCCGTCGTCTCCGTCCCCGTCGACCGCGAGCGGCGCATGCAGTCGGTGGTGCTCGCCGCCGAACTGGCCGCCTGCCGCGCCGAGGGCCTGATCCCCATGGCGATCGTCGCCACCGCCGGCACCACCGACTTCGGCTCCATCGACCCGCTGCCCGAGATCGCCGCGCTGGCCGCCGAGTACGGCGCCTGGATGCACGTCGACGCCGCGTACGGCTGCGGGCTGCTCGTCTCGCCGACCCGCCGGCACCTCCTCGACGGCATCGAGCGCGCCGACTCGGTGACCGTCGACTTCCACAAGTCCTTCTTCCAGCCGGTGAGTTCGTCCGCCGTGCTGGTGCGCGACGGGGCCACGCTGCGGCACGCCACCTACCACGCGGACTACCTCAACCCGCGCCGCCCGGCCACCGCCGAGCATCTCCCCAACCAGGTCGACAAGTCCCTCCAGACCACCCGCCGCTTCGACGCCCTCAAACTGTGGATGACCCTGCGCGTCATGGGCGCCGAGGGCGTCGGCACGCTCTTCGACGAGGTCTGCGCGCTGGCCCGGGAGGGGCACACGCTGCTCGCCGCCGACCCGCGCTTCGAGGTCGTCACCGAGCCGAGCCTGTCCACCCTCGTCTTCCGCTTCCTGCCGGAGTCGGACGCGCCCGACGAGGCCGTCGACCGCGCCAACCTCCACGCCCGCCAGGCCCTGTTCGCCTCCGGCGAGGCCGTCGTCGCCGGCACCAAGGTCGACGGCCGCCCGTACCTGAAGTTCACCCTGCTCAACCCCGAGACCACCACGGCCGACCTCGCCGCCGTCCTCGATCTGATCGCCGGCCACGCCGCGCAGTACCTGGGAGAGAACCTTGTCCACGCCTGAGACGACCGCCCCCTACGACTTCATCGGCATCGGCCTCGGCCCCTTCAACCTGGGTCTCGCCTGCCTCACCGAGCCGATCGACGCCCTCGACGGCCTCTTCCTGGAGTCCAAGCCGGACTTCGAGTGGCACTCCGGCATGTTCCTGGACGGCGCCCACCTCCAGACGCCGTTCCTGTCGGACCTCGTCACCCTCGCCGACCCGACCTCCCCGTACTCCTTCCTCAACTACCTGAAGGAGAAGGGCCGGATCTACTCGTTCTACATCCGCGAGAACTTCTACCCGCTGCGCACCGAGTACAACGACTACTGCCGCTGGGCCGCCGCGCGGCTCTCCTCGGTCCGCTTCAACACCACTGTCACCACCGTCACGTTCGACGAGTCCGCCGAGCTGTACGTGGTGACCACCGACTCCGGCACGACGTACCGCGCCCGCCGCCTCGTCCTCGGCACCGGCACCTCGCCGCACGTCCCCGAGCCCTGCCGAGACCTCGGCGGCGACGTCACGCACACCTCGCGCTACCTGCGGAACCGCGACGCCCTGCTGAAGAAGAAGTCGATCACCCTGGTCGGCAGCGGCCAGAGCGCCGCCGAGATCTACCACGACCTGCTCGGCGGCATCCACGAGCACGGTTACCGGCTGAACTGGGTGACCCGCTCGCCCCGCTTCTTCCCCCTCGAATACACCAAGCTCACCCTGGAGATGACCTCCCCCGAGTACGTGGACTACTTCCACGCGCTCCCCGAGGACACCCGCTACCGGCTGGAGCGGGAGCAGAAGGGCCTGTTCAAGGGCATCGACGGGGCGCTGGTCGACGCCATCTTCGACCTGCTCTACCAGCGGAACGCCGACGGCCCCGTCCCCACCCGGCTGCTCACCAACTCCGCGCTTACCTCAGCCCGTTACGACGCCGAAGCGGGCACGTACGCCCTCGGCTTCCGCCAGGAGGAGCAGGAGAAGGACTTCACCCTGGACAGCGAGGGCCTGATCCTCGCCACCGGGTACGCGTACGAGACCCCCGCCTTCCTCGCGCCGATCGCCGACCGGCTGCGCCGGGACACGCGCGGACGCTTCGACCTCGCCCGCAACTACGCGATCGACGTCACCGGCCACGGCGTCTACCTCCAGAACGCCGGCACCCACACCCACTCGGTGACCTCACCCGACCTGGGCATGGGCCCGTACCGCAACGCCACCCTCATCGCCGACATGCTCGGCGCCCCGTACTACCCGGTCGAGAAGACCATCGCGTTCCAGGAGTTCGGCATTTGACTTCGCCCCCTCGCCTATGGGCGGGGGGTTCCAGCGGTCGCCCGCTGGGGTTCCTGCTTCACCGACGACAGCCCCGTCCGGGAGGACTCCCGTTGAGGTCTTACACCGTCTCCACAGGCAGACGCCGCCAGCCCGGCGGCCAGGATGTTGCGTGCCGCGTTCACGTCGCGGTCGTGCACCACGCCGCAGTCGCATGTCCACTCACGGACGTTCAGAGGCATCTTCGACGCGATCGTGCCGCAGGCTCCGCACAGCTTCGAGCTGGGGAACCAGCGGTCGATCACGACAAGTTCACGCCCATACCAGGCGCACTTGTACTCCAGCATGGAGCGCAGCTCCGTCCACGACGCGTCGGAGATGGCGCGCGCGAGCGTGCCGTTCTTCAGCAGATTGCGGACGGTGAGGTCCTCGATCACGACCGTTTGGTTCTCACGGACGAGTCGAGTCGACAGTTTGTGCAGGAAGTCGCGGCGCCGGTCGGCGATCCGCGCATGAACCTTGGCGACCTTGCGTCGGGCCTTCTCCCGATTCGCCGAGCCCTTCGCCTTCCGCGACATCTCCCGCTGCGCCTTGGCAAGGCGTACGCGGTCACACCGCTCATGCCTGGGGTTGGCGATCTTCTCCCCGGTCGACAGGGTCACCAGGGATGTAATGCCCGCGTCGATGCCGACAGCCGCACCGGTGGCCGGAGCCGGGACGATGGAGTCCTCGCACAGCAGGGACACGAACCAGCGGCCCGCGCTGTCACGGGAGACGGTCGCCGTCGTCGGCACCACGCCCTCGGGCAGGGGACGCGACCAGCGGATATCCAACGGCGCGGACATCTTCGCCAGCGTCAGCCGCCCATCACGCCACGTGAACGCGCTGCGGGTGTACTCGGCCGACGCCCCCGACTTCTTCCGGCTCTTGAAGCGCGGGTACTTCGCACGCCTGGCGAAGAAGTTACCGAACGCCGTCTGGAGATGACGCAATGCCTGCTGGAGGGGGACGGAGGACACCTCCGCCAGGAATGCGAGCTCCTCGGTCTTCTTCCACTGTGTCAGTGCGGCAGATGACTGCACATAGGAAATCCGGCGCTGCTCGCCGAACCAGGCCCGCGTGCGCTCCTCCAACGCCTTGTTGTACACCAAGCGCACGCAGCCGAACGTGCGCGACAGCTCAGCCGCCTGCCCGTCCGTGGGGTAAAAGCGGTACCTGAAAGCCCGCTTAACCAACTGCGCCATACCTCACACACTATCAAATTCCATGTGAGCTACGGGTGTCGAACGCCGACCGCGCACCCCACCCGCCCCTGACCTGCTCCGCAGGACAGCACTCCCCCGGCCGGAAGACCGGGGTATCCACGAAGGAGTCATGATGACCGCCCCCGACGCCATACGCGTCCGTCCCCTCGACCCCGCCCGGGACGCCGCGCTCGTCCACGGCTGGGTCACCCACCCCAAGGCCGTCTTCTGGATGATGGGGGACGCGTCGGTCCAGGACGTCGAGGACGCCTACGCGGAGATCGCCGCGCACCCGCACCACGACGCCTTCCTCGGCTACGTGGACGGCGAACCCGCCTTCCTCATGGAGCGCTACGACCCCGCACAGGTCGAACTCACCGGCCTGTACCCGCCGTTGCCCGGTGACGTCGGCATGCACTTCCTCGTCGCACCCTCCGACACGCCCGTGCACGGCTTCACCCGCCGGGTCATCACCGGCGTGATGCGCGCGCTGTTCGCCGACCCGGCCACCGCCCGGGTGGTCGTCGAGCCCGATGTCGGCAACACCGCCGTGCACGCCCTCAACGCGGCCGTCGGGTTCGTGCCCGAGCGGGAGATCGACAAGCCGGAGAAGCGGGCGCTGCTCAGCTTCTGCACCCGCGCCGCCTTCGAGGCCGCGACCGGGAGCACCACCGTCGCCGCGGCCACGAACATCCCCGGGACGACGGAGGCCGCCCCGGCCCTCCGCACGCACGCCGCCCTGCCGGCCGCCGACGCCGTCGCGCACCTCACCCCCGCCCGCTGGGCCGATGCCACCCGGGCGCTGATCCGCAAGGCGCTCGCCGAGTTCGCCCACGAGCGGCTGCTGACCCCGCGCGCACGGCCCGACGGGGGCTACGAGATCGCGAGCGACGACGACCGCACGACGTACCGCTTCACCGCCGACCGCTACGCCCTCGACCACTGGCAGGTCCACCCCGAGTCGATCACCCGTCATCGCGAGGGCCGCGAACTCCCCCTGGACGCCCTGGCGTTCGTCACCGAGCTGCGCGGCGCGCTCGGCCTGTCCGACGCGGTCCTGCCGGTGTACCTGGAGGAGATCTCCGCCACCCTCGCCGGTACGGCCTTCAAGGCGACCAAGCCGCCGGTCGCCGCCGCCGAGCTGGCCCGGTCCGGCTTCCAGGACATCGAGACCGGGATGACCGAGGGCCACCCCTGCTTCGTCGCCAACAACGGGCGGCTCGGCTTCGGCATCGACGAGTACCGCGCGTACGCCCCCGAGGCCGCCGCGCCCGTCCACCTCGTCTGGCTGGCCGCGCACCGCGACCGGACCACCTTCACCGCCGGGGACGGCCTCGACTACGAGAGCTTCGTCCGCGCCGAGCTGGGAGACCCGGCCGTCGACGGCTTCGCCGCCACGCTCGCCGCCCGCGGCCTGGACCTCGCCGACTACCTGCTCGTGCCGGTGCACCCCTGGCAGTGGTGGAACAAGCTGAGCGTCACGTTCGCCGCCGAGGTCGCGCAGGAACGCCTGGTGTACCTGGGCGAGGGCGCCGACGCGTATCTGGCCCAGCAGTCCATCCGTACCTTCTTCAACTCTTCCGACCCGGCGAAGCACTATGTGAAGACGGCCCTGTCCGTCCTCAACATGGGCTTCATGCGCGGCCTCTCGGCCGCCTACATGGCGGCCACTCCCGCCATCAACGACTGGCTGGCCGGGCTGATCGCGGCCGACCCGGTGTTCACCGCGGCCCGGTTCTCGATCATCCGCGAGCGGGCGGCCGTCGGCTACCGGCATCTGGAGTACGAGGCGGCCACCGACCGCTACTCCCCCTACCGCAAGATGCTCGCCGCGCTGTGGCGCGAGTCGCCGGTGGCCTCCCTCGGCGCGGGCGAGCGGCTCGCCACCATGGCCTCGCTGCTGCACACCGACGGGGCGGGCGCGTCCTTCGCGGGCGCGCTGATCAAGGACTCGGGGCTCGCCCCGGCCGACTGGCTGCGCCGCTACCTCGACGCCTATCTGCTGCCGGTGCTGCACAGCTTCTACGCGTACGACCTGGCGTACATGCCGCACGGCGAGAACGTGATCCTGGTCCTGGACGAGCGCGGCACGGTGGTCCGGGCGGTCTTCAAGGACATCGCCGAGGAGATCGTGGTCATGGACCCGGACGCGGCGCTGCCGCCGGCGGTGGAGCGGATCCGCGCCGACGTCCCCGAGGACATGCGCCTCCTCTCCGTCTTCACCGACGTCTTCGACTGCTTCTTCCGCTTCCTGGGCGCCGGCCTGGCGGCCGAGGGCGCACTCGCCGAGGACGACTTCTGGCGGACGGTCGCCGCGTGCGTCCGGGAGTACCAGGCGTCCCGCCCCGAACTGTCCGACCGCTTCGAGCGGTACGACATGTTCGCGCCCGCCTTCGCGCTGTCCGCCCTCAACCGGCTCCAGCTGCGCGACAACCGCCAGATGGTGGACCTGGCGGACCCGTCGGGAGCGCTGCAGCTGGTCGGCGAGCTGGAGAACCCGATCGCGCGGTTCGCCTGACCCCATAAGAAGAATCGACAAGACCCGGGCGCGGGTCCCGGCGGAGTACGGTCCTCCGCCGGGACCCGCGCCCGTCCGCGTCCGCGCGCGTGATCCGCCACGGTCGACGCCCCGCGTCCGCTTGCTCACCCTCCGTATCCCTGGCGCCCCTCCGACGATCAAGGTTTAGACCAATCGGCCGGTTCAGGGGTGTGATCATGGCCGCACTTGCCCGATATCGGGCAAGATTCTTGCATCGCTCCTCCGTCACGCCGCAAGATTCACGGGTGCTCGAACGCCGACCGTCGCACGACGACCTCATCGACCATCTGGTCCGCAGCACCGCGCTCCGCCGCGGTGAGGCCGCCCGGGTGGTGCTCGACGTGCTGGCGTACTTCGACGAGTCGACGGAGGAGTTCGTACGGCGCCGCCATCGCGAGCTCCAGGCCGGCGGTTCCGTGAACGCGCAGATCTTCGAACGGATCGCTTCCGAACTGCCGCACCGCGCCGTGGCGCCACCGGAGCTCTCCCTCCGGCAGCTGCGCCGCATCGTCTACGGCTAAGACCGGCTGGGAAGCGGCCGAGCACCACCACCACACTTTGGAGGGTCAACACTCGTATGTGCGGAATCGTCGGTTACATCGGCAAGCGTGACGTCGCCCCCCTGCTGCTCGAAGGACTGCAGCGCCTGGAGTACCGGGGTTACGACTCCGCCGGCATCGTCGTCACCAGCCCCAAGGCCGCCGGCCTGAAGATGGTCAAGGCCAAGGGCCGGGTCCGCGACCTGGAGGCCCGGGTCCCCAAGCGCTTCGCGGGCACCACCGGCATCGCGCACACCCGCTGGGCCACCCACGGCGCCCCGAGCGACGTCAACGCCCACCCGCACCTCGACCCCGAGAACAAGGTCGCCGTCGTCCACAACGGCATCGTCGACAACGCGGCCGAGCTGCGCGTCCGCCTGGAGGCCGAGGGCGTCGTCTTCGCGTCCGAGACCGACACCGAGGTCATCACCCACCTCATCGCCCGCTCCCAGGCCGACACCCTGGAGGAGAAGGTCCGCGAGGCGCTGGCCCGCATCGAGGGCACGTACGGCATCGCCGTCATGCACGCCGACTTCAACGACCGCATCGTGGTGGCCCGCAACGGCTCCCCGGTCGTCCTCGGCATCGGCGAGAAGGAGATGTTCGTCGCCTCCGACGTCGCCGCCCTGGTCGCCCACACCCGCCAGGTCGTCACCCTCGACGACGGCGAGATGGCCACCCTCAAGGCCGACGACTTCCGCACGTACACCACGACCGGCGCGTCCACCCAGGCCACGCCCGAGACCGTGGAGTGGGAGGCCGCCTCGTACGACATGGGCGGCCACGACACGTACATGCACAAGGAGATCTCCGAGCAGCCCGACGCGGTCGACCGCGTGCTGCGCGGCCGGATCGACGACCGCTTCTCCACCGTGCACCTCGGCGGCCTGAACCTGGACGCCCGCGAGGCCCGCTCCATCCGCCGCATCAAGATCCTCGGCTGCGGCACCTCGTACCACGCCGGTCTCATCGGCGCCGGTCTCATCGAGGGCATGGCCCGCATCCCGGCCGACGCCGAGCCGGCCTCCGAGTTCCGCTACCGCAACCCGGTCGTCGACCCCGACACCCTCTACATCGCGGTCTCCCAGTCCGGCGAGACGTACGACGTGCTCGCCGCCGTCCAGGAGCTGAAGCGCAAGGGCGCCCGGGTCCTCGGCGTCGTCAACGTGGTCGGCTCCGCGATCGCCCGCGAGGCGGACGGCGGCATGTACGTGCACGCCGGCCCCGAGGTCTGCGTCGTCTCCACCAAGTGCTTCACCAACACCGTCGTCGCCTTCGCGCTCCTCGCGCTGCACCTCGGCCGGATCCGCGACCTGTCCGTCACCGACGGCAAGCGGATCATCGAGGGCCTGCGCCGGCTGCCCGGCCAGATCGAGGAGATCCTCAAGAGCGAGGACGAGATCAAGCAGCTGGCCAAGCAGTACGCGGACGCGCAGTCGATGATGTTCATCGGCCGTGTCCGGGGCTACCCGGTCGCCCTGGAGGCTTCCCTCAAGCTGAAGGAGATCTCCTACATCCACGCCGAGGCCTACCCGGCCTCCGAGCTGAAGCACGGCCCGCTGGCCCTCATCGAGCCGGCCCTGCCGACGGTCGCGATCGTCCCCGACGACGACCTGCTGGAGAAGAACCGCGCCGCCCTGGAGGAGATCAAGGCCCGCAGCGGCCCGATCCTCGCCGTCGCGCACCAGCCGCAGGAGAAGGCCGACCACACCATCGTCGTGCCGAAGAACGAGGACGAGCTGGACCCCATCCTCATGGGCATCCCGCTGCAGCTCCTCGCCTACCACACGGCGCTCGCCATGGGCCGCGACATCGACAAGCCGCGGAACCTGGCCAAGTCCGTCACGGTCGAGTAGCGGGGCCGTCCGGGCCTGTCCCCCGGACCCCCGCCCGCGGGCCTGTCCCCCGCGGTCGGCCGGACACGGCGGAGCCCCCGCGCATCCCAGGTGCGCGGGGGCTCCGCGCTTTGCCTTCACGGCAGCCGCGAGGCTTACGGGGTGTCAGGTCCCCATCCGGGAGGGCGTGTTGGGCCGGACGGGGGCACGCCCGGCCGCACCCGAGGGCCATACGGGCTCACGGGGCGGCACCGGTCGGTCGGCGGCTGTTCCGGGCGGTCCTGGTGCTGATGGACGCTCACAGGCACTCGTGGCACTACGGGATGACGATGACGGGACGCTGGGCGCGGCGCGCCAGGCGGCCGGCGACCGAGCCGAAGATGCGCCCGACGATGCCGTGCGTGGATCCGACGACGATGGCGTCCGCCGCGTACTCCCGCCCGACCTCCTCGAGTTCGTGGCAGATGTCCCCGCCCCGCTCGACGAGGATCCAGGGCACCTCGGACAGGTGCTCGGCACAGGCGAGTTCGAGGCCGAGCACCTCGGTCCGGTGGTCCGGCACGTCCACGAACACGGGTGGTTCGCAGCCGGCCCACACGGTGGTGGGGAGTCGGTTGGCCACGTGCACGATGATCAGGCCGGAACCCGATCTACGGGCCATGCCGATGGCGTACGCGAGGGCGCGTTCACTGGATGTCGAGCCGTCGAAACCCACGACGACTCCGTGCCGGAAGGCCGGATCGCAGGCATGACGGGGCTGTTCCACCGCGAGGGGGTCGACCGTGGAATCGGCGACGCGCTTGCGGTCCGCGGGTTCGGGGAATTCGTGACCGGCCATCGGTGTCTCGGCGAAGAGAGTCCTCTGAGGAGGAACGGAAAGGACGGGGAGCGGAACAACGGTTGGCGGCGGAGCTGTGTCCGGGAATCATCTTCCCAAGCCCATACCCCCAAGGGTACGGCGGCACTCCTCTCGTGCCCAGGTACGCCACCGGGAGCGTTCGTACGGTTCCAGGGAGCATGCACGAGGCCCTTGCCCTAGCGCAATGCCGGAAAGTCCCTCTCCGTATCCGTTCGGCCCCCGATCGGCCCTCGCACGCGGCCGGTGCGGGCCGCGCGCGAGGTGAACGGAGTCTTCCGTTCCCCATTTGCCCAGGTCAGCGCCTTCTCCTCCGCGCGCGGCCGCCTCCCCGCCGTCACCCCTCGGCCGTCAGCTCGACGTCCACCCGGCTCCGCACGCGTCAGCCGGGACGGTGACGTCCGTCCGCGCGCCGTCCGGGCTCCCCGGCGTGCGCCGCCCGGCCCGAGTGGTGCGCGGGGCGCTCGCCGGCGCGCGCCAAGGAGGTCGGGTCCCAGCCGATTCCCGCCCGCGCCAGGCCCGCCCCGAGCGCCCCGTCGCGCCTCCACGAGCCCGCGCCCGGACCTCTTTCCTCTCGCTCTTCCACCGCCGTCGTCCGGCGCCACAGCCGCCACTCGCCGGTAACCTCGCACCGCCACACGCCTACGGCACGGTAACCACCCGGGGAGTTGACAGGCTCGTACAGCCGACCCCGTACGTTTTCGGCCAACTTCCAAAGATCGGCCATTCCGTGGCCGAAGAGCGGTCAACCCGCATTCCCCCAGGCGTGACCGCCCCCGGGCGCGCCATACGATCGAACGCTTCGCGCCAAGTTGTCATGTCGACAATGTGCCGGAAGGAGAAGTTGTCACGACGGCGCCACGGGACACAGTAGATTCGATCATGGGTACCGAAGACTGGGGTCTCGCGCAAAACCAAGGGGAAACGTGGCAATCCGACACGACCAGGGAGACGCCAACACCGAGGGGGGCTTAGCGTCATGAGCCAGGACTCCGCCGCACCGGAGGCGGCGGTACGGAAGCTGTCCGGGCGCCGCCGTCGCGAAGTCGTCGCGGTACTGCTGTTCAGCGGTGGCCCTATCTTCGAGAGCTCCATTCCGCTCTCCGTGTTCGGCATCGACCGCCAGGACGCGGGAGTTCCGCGCTACCGGCTGCTCGTCTGCGCCGGCGAAGAGGGTCCCCTGCGGACCACGGGCGGACTCGAACTCTCCGCGCCCTACGGCCTGGAGGCGATCAGCCGCGCCGGCACCGTCGTCGTGCCGGCCTGGCGCTCGATCACCTCGCCGCCGCCGCCGGAGGCGCTCGACGCGCTCCGCCGGGCGCACGAGGAGGGAGCACGCATCGTCGGTCTGTGCACCGGCGCGTTCGTGCTCGCCGCCGCCGGGCTGCTCGACGGCCGCCCGGCCACCACGCACTGGATGTACGCGCCGACGCTCGCCAAGCGCTACCCGTCGGTCCACGTGGACCCGCGGGAGCTGTTCGTCGACGACGGGGACGTACTGACCTCGGCCGGCACCGCGGCCGGAATCGACCTGTGTCTGCACATCGTGCGGACCGACCACGGCACGGAGGCCGCGGGCGCCCTGGCGCGCCGGCTGGTCGTCCCGCCGCGGCGCAGTGGCGGTCAGGAGCGCTACCTCGACAGGTCTTTACCTGAGGAGATCGGCGCCGACCCGCTCGCCGAGGTCGTCGCCTGGGCACTGGAGCACCTCCACGAGCAGTTCGACGTGGAGACGCTGGCGGCGCGCGCGTACATGTCACGGCGGACGTTCGACCGCCGTTTCCGCTCGCTGACCGGTTCGGCCCCGCTCCAGTGGCTGATCACCCAGCGGGTGCTCCAGGCCCAGCGGCTCCTGGAGACCTCCGACTACTCGGTCGACGAGGTCGCCGGACGCTGCGGGTTCCGCTCGCCGGTGGCCCTGCGCGGGCACTTCCGGCGCCAGCTGGGCTCGTCGCCGGCCGCGTACCGGGCCGCGTACCGGGCCCGGCGTCCGCAGGGTGACGGCGGTACGGCGCTGCTCGACGCCGCCATCCCGGTGCAGGCCCAGGTACCGGCCCAGGCGCAGGGGGGGATGCAGCTCCAGGCGGGTCCGCCGCCGATGCTGCGCCGCCCCGGCGGGCCGCTGGAGCCGGGCAAGCCCGTACCGGACCCGTTCGGGCCCGGCCGCCCGGCCCTGCCGGGCCAGCGCAGCGCCCCGTAGAAAGGGGCGCGCGGGCGGAGCCGACGGCCGGAATGGCCGGATCCGCTGTGTTCGACCGACCGAAGGGCTTCCCGGGATCGTCTCCCGGGAGGCCCTTCGGCCGTCTCGCGGTCATAAGGTAGGACGCATGAACGATCGCATGGTGTGGATCGACTGCGAGATGACCGGGCTCTCGCTGACGGACGACGCACTCATCGAGGTGGCCGCACTGGTCACCGACTCGGAACTGAACGTGCTCGGCGAAGGTGTGGACGTCGTGATCCGCCCGCCGGACGCGGCCCTGGAGACCATGCCGGAGATCGTGCGCGAGATGCACACGAAGTCCGGCCTGCTCGACGCGCTCGCCGGCGGCACCACGCTCGCCGACGCGGAGGCCCAGGTCCTCGCGTACATCCGCGAGCACGTCAAGGAGGCCGGGAAGGCCCCGCTGTGCGGAAACTCGGTCTCCACGGACCGCGGCTTCCTCGCACGGGACATGCCCGCCCTGGAGGGGCACCTCCACTACCGGATCGTCGATGTCTCCTCGATCAAGGAACTGGCCCGCCGCTGGTACCCGAGGGCGTACTTCAACAGTCCGGAGAAGAACGGCAACCACCGGGCCCTCGCCGACATCCGCGACTCCATCGCGGAACTGCGCTACTACCGCGAGGCGGTCTTCGTCCCGCAGCCCGGCCCCGACTCGGAGACCGCGAAGAAGATCGCGGCCCGCCACGTCATCCCGGCCGAATAGCCGCCAAGGGGCGTCCCCGCATCCCGGGGACGCCCCTGCTCGCACCCCCGCCCGAGCCCTCCGGAACCCTGCCGGACCCCCGTCAAACCTCCGCCGGAACCCCGCTCGGAAAACGTGTGCGCGAGCACCCCCAAAAACCCTGTAGACTTCTTCTCGGCCGGTCAGGGAAGCCCTCGGGCAACAGACCGGACATGGTGGGTGTAGCTCAGCTGGTAGAGCACCTGGTTGTGGTCCAGGATGCCGCGGGTTCGAGTCCCGTCACTCACCCTGAAGGCCGAGGGCCGGTTCGCGAAAGCGGACCGGCCCTCGGTCGTTTTCCACTCCTCCGGCCGATCGGCCGACATCTCACCCAGATCCACTGCCGCATGAAACATGTGACGCGCACCACACTGCCGGGTTCGAACCCCCGGAGGGCCTGTGTCCCGAGACCGACGCTGCCCCACCTGCCGTATCACCGCCTCCGCCACCGCCAGCGGCCCCACTGCCATCGTCGCCGACGTGAACGGCCAGGACGTCTACGCCTGCGCCACCCACCGGGCCGACCACGCCGGTCCGGCCGACGACCCGCTCGTGCCCCTCGCCCAGCTCCAGGACATGGCCCGACACCGGCCCGTACGGCAATGAATCCCGGACCGCCCCGGTCGGACTCCGCCCCGGCCGGGGCTCCTGCCCGCTCATGTCGCCCGTGTGAGTGATCGGGCAGGTTCACCACCACGGGGACGGGACTGTGCGTCAACCTGATGCCATGCGGCCTCAGCGTTTCTCCGACCTCATGCTCGACCTCGCCAAGAACGAGCCCACCGCCAGCCGCGTGCAGACCCTCACCAAGGCCGGAGACACCGAGCACCCGTTCGGTCTGACCATCACCTTGGCGAGCGGCGAGAGCCGGTGGCAGTTCACCGGTCAGCTCCCTGGCGAGGCGTGGCTCGTGGCTGTCCTCGCCACCGCGGAGTGCCCCGAGATCAAGACGATCGAGCGATGGTCCACCCGCGCCACGACAGGCGGCCGGAAGGGCCTCACCGCCACCTTCCACAACGGCGTCCGGATCTTCGCCCGTCAGTCGCAGACCCCGCGCGCGGCGCGGGACTTGACTCTCACACCTGTGTGAGGCTTTAGCGTCCGCTGCATGACAACCGACGCGCTCACTCTTCCTCAGCTCGACGTCCACGTGCAGGGCAGCGGCCCCGCGCTTCTGCTCGCCCACGGCGCCGGGGGCGGCATCCAGGGCAACTTCGGTCTCGTCCTCGACGACCTCGCCCGGGACCACACGCTGGTCGGCCCACACTATCCGGTGGCGGGCGGCTCCCCCCCCTCGCCACCGGCCCCCTGGACCTGGACGAGCTCGCCGACCAGTTGGTGGCCTCGGCCGTCGCGGCGGGCCAGGAGTCGTTCGCCGTGCTCGGGGAGTCGCTGGGCAGTGCCGTGGCCGTCCGGATCGCCGCCCGGCATCCCGAGCGGGTCCGGGCGCTCGTCCTCACCGCCGGCTTCCCGGTCGCGGACCCCGTCCTGGCGCACGCCGAACGGCTCATCAAGACGCTGGCGGACGCGGGCCGGTGGGACGACGCGGCGCGCTTCGCCCTCCTCTCGTGCATGTCCGCGACGGACCTGGGCGCCATCGATCCGGCCGGCCTGGAGGCGGCGGTCGCCCAGACCGGGGACGCGATGCCGCCGGGCACGCTCGACCACTTCGACCTGGTGTCCCGCGTGGACGTGCGGGCCGACCTGGAGGGGATCTCCGCGCCCACCCTGGTCGTGGCACCCACCGGCGACCGGCTGGTGCTGCCGGAGAGCGCGTACCGCCTCGCGGCGGGCATCCCCGGCGCCCGGCTGGTCGAACTGCCAGGCGCGGCCCACATCCTGAACGAGGCCGACCGCGCGACGTGGCTGGGCCACGTCCGGGCGTTCCTCGACACTCTCCCCTTGGCGCGGGTGCGACCGCCGGGGACCGCGCTCTGCCATGCTCACCGCCGACGCCCTCGGCACGAGGGACCGGGAGGGACCAGGAGGGACGGGACGCGTGATCACGACGGACGACGGGGTGCGGCTGTGGACGCGGCGGACCGGGACGGGCGCGGAGCCGCTGATGCTGTGTCATGGCGGGCCGGGGATCTGGGACACCTTCGGGGACGTCGCGGCGGGGCTCGGCGACCGGTACACGGTGCACCGGTGGGACCAGCGGGGCTGCGGGCGTTCACAGGGGATGGACGGGGGTCCGGAGGCGTACACCCTGGATCGCGCGGTCGCCGATCTGGAGGCCGTACGACGGGGATTCGGGCTGGAGCGGATGACACTGCTCGGGCACTCCTGGGGCGCGTATCTCGCCCTGCGGTACGCGCTCGACCACCCCGGGCGGGTCACCCGGTTGGTGTACGTCTCCGGGGTCGGCGTCGGCCCGGAGGAGGGGTGGCGTCCGGCATATGCCGAGAACTTCCTGCGGGCCCTCGGGCCGCGCCGCCGCCGCTGGGAGGAACTCGTCGCGCTCCCCGAGCCGTCGGCCGCACGGGAGCGGGAGCAGTGCGTGCTGCGCTGGGCGACCGACTTCGCGGATCCGGACCGGGCGCTGCAGCAGGCGGCGCGGATGGCCACCCCGTGGTGCGGAGGCGTCCACACCGCCGCGAACCGGCTGCTCGGCGCCGCGATGCGGGCCGAGGACCCGGCGGCGCTGCTCGACCGGTGCGCGCGGCTCGACGTGGACACGGTCGTCGTGGACGGCGCCCTCGACCTGCGCCCGCGGTCGGCGGTCGACTCGCTGGTCGCGGCGCTGCCCCGGGTGCGGCGGGTGACCCTGCCGCACGCCGGTCATATGCCGTGGGTGGAGGACTGGGCGGGCTTCCGGGAGGCCGTCACCGGGTGACGCCGGTCGGGCATATGCCAGACCGGCACGCGACGACTCCGCGGCTCACTGGAAGACCGACGGCGGCGGTACGGGCGAGGGCTTGGCGCTCGCGTCGGTGACCGGGACCGCGCCGCCCGTGAAGTCGGCGAGGGACCGCCCGTGTTCGACCCGGCCCGGGTGCGGGTCGGTCGCCACCCGCCGGGTCAGTTCGGCCACCGGCAGCGCGCGGTCCGCGGCGAGCAGCACGGCGTTGCCGAAGCGCCGGCCGCGCAGCACGGTCGGGTCGGCGGCGAGCGCGAGTTCCGGGAAGACGGCGGCGGCGGTCGCGACCTGGCCGCGCAGATGGGCCAGCGGCGGGCCGTCGGCGAGGTTGGCCGCGTACCAGCCGTCGGGCCGCAGCACCCGCCGTACCTCGCCCAGGAACTCCGTACTGGTCAGATGCGCGGGAGTACGGGCGCCGCTGAAAACGTCCGCGATGATCAGGTCCGCCCAGCCGTCGGGCAGCTTCGCGAGCCCGGCGCGGGCGTCGCCGGCCCGCACCCGGATCCGGGCGCCGGGGTCGAGCGGCAGCGCGCGGCGGACAAGCCGGACGAGCGGTTCGTCCACTTCGACGATCTGCTGGGTGGAGCGGGGGCGGGTGGCCGCCACGTACCGGGCGAGGGTGAACGCGCCGCCGCCGAGGTGCACGGCCTGGATCGGCCGGTTCGGCGGGGCGACGAGGTCGGCGATGTGGCCGAGGCGCCGCTGGTACTCGAAGGAGAGGTACCCGGGGTCGTCGAGGTCGACGTGCGACTGCGGGGCGCCGTCGATGAGGAGCGTCCACGCGTGCGGGCGGTCCCGGTCGGGGACGATCTCGGCGAGCCCCCCGTCGACGGTCTCCGCGACCGCCTCGGCTCCCGCCGACCGCTCCCGGTCCCTCCCCCGGTCCCGGACGCCGTCGCGGTCCCGCCCCCGTTCCTTCTGCTTGTTCCTGGCCACGCCCCCATTATCGGCGCGGCCGGCCGGGCCCCGCCGCGCGGGCCCATCCCGCCCCGGGAGGACCGGCTACCGGCGGCCGTCCGCCGCCTCGATGAGCCGGGCCGCCTGCCCCAGGGCCTCGCGCAGCATCACCGGATCGGTGACGTGCCCGCCGTCGCCGGGCGGCAGCAGCCAGTCCGCCGGGCGCGTGGTGGCGCCGTCCGGGCCGGGCAGTTCGGGCGGCTCCGGCAGGCGCAGCCCGCGCCCGTCGGTCCGCGTACAGGCGCTGCCCGGCATGTCCCAGCCCGCCGCCGTGCCGGGCGGCACGAGGAAGCCGAGGGTGTCGCACGCGCCGTCGTGCAGCACCGACCCGACGGCCGGCGCGCCGCCCCGGCGCAGGATGTCCACCGCTTCCAGGCCCTGCCGGGCGGGCACGGTCACGAGATCGCAGGGTTCGTCCGGCGCCGCCGGGGACGCGCCGGCGTCCTGTGCGGGCGCGTGTCCCTCGGTCGACCGCGAGGGCGACGGCGCCGATGCCCACACGGCCGGCGGCGGGGCCGCCGACGCCCGCGAGGCCAGCGACAGCGACGGCACCGGCGGCAGGGCCGCGGTGTGGTTGACGGCTCCGATGGCTCCGGTGGCTCCGGCCTCCATCATGGGACCCTCCTCGTTGGCGAAGAGGAGACGCGTTCGGTCTCTCCGTCCGGTTCAACGCCACACCGCGTCAACGGCAACGGCGGCACGCCGCGCCAAAGGATGGCAGTTCATGGCAGATCACCGGCGAGATATCCGGTTTGTTGGCAAACTCCGCGTAGGCGACCGGTCACAGCGGGTACGTTTTTCCCGCCGGAACACCGGCAGCACCAGGAGAGGGCTCGGCCATGGCGTTGTCACGGGCAGTTCCCAATCTCGCTTTCCGCGGGCTCCGCGGGGGGCGTTCGCCGGCCGAGTTCGCGGCGCTCGTCCGCCGGTCGGCGCGCGAGATCGGCGAGCGGGTCGCCTGCGACGCCCGCTACATCGGGCGCGTGGAGGCGGGTGAGATCCGCTGCCCGAACTACGCGTACGAGCGGGTGTTCCTGCACATGTTCCCCGGGCTGACCCTCGCGGACCTGGGCTTCTCGGCGCGGGAGGCCGTACGAGGCCGCAGGCCGGCCACGGCGCCGTCCCCCCTCGCCCTCACCACCCGGAACGATGAGGAGAGCGACGTGCTGCGTCGCGCATTCATGACCGGCGGCACCGCCACCCTGGCAGCCGTCTCGATGGGACTGGACGACGGCCCGGCCGTCGCGATCCCCGCGCCCCGTGGCGCCCACCGCGTCGGCGACGCCGAGGTCCGTGCCGTCGAGGACGCCGTACGGAAGATCCGGCTGCTCGACGACCGGCACGGCTCCGAACGCTTCTACCAGCGGGCCACCCAGCCGCTGCGGGCCGCGTTCGCCCTGCTCGACGCGGGCGGCACGGCCCGCCGCGAGACCACCGGCCGGCTGCACAACAGCGCCGGCGAGCTGGCGATCTCGGTCGGCTGGCTGGCCCACGACTCGGGCCGGCTGGACGACGCCCGCTCGCACTACGCCGAGGCCCTGGCCACCGCCCGGCTGGCCGGGGACGCGGCCCTGGAGGCGCACGCCTTCTGCAACACCTCGTTCCTGGCCCGGGATTCGAAGCGGTACCACGAGGCGGTACGGGCCGCCGAGGCCGGACTGCGGGCCGCGCGGGCGCTCGGCTCGTCCCGGCTGCTCGCGCTGCTCAGCCTGCGGCTGGCCGGCGCGTGGGCCGGCCTCGGCGACCGGGCCACCTGCATGAAGGCCCTGGGCCGCGCGCACACCTTCTTCGGGCGGGGCGGCTCCGAACAGGACCCGGAATGGATGTCCTTCTTCGGTGAACCGGAGATGGAGGCCCTGGAGGCGCAGAGCTGGTCGCTGCTCGGCGACTGGTCGCGCGCCGCCCACCACGCCCAGCGGGCCACCCACCGGCAGGACCCGCACTTCGCGCGCAACCTCGCCCTCTACCGGGCCCACCTCGCGGTCGACCTCGCGCACGCGGGACGGCCCGACGAGGCCGCGGCGGAGGCACGGCGGGTCGAAGGGGCGCTGGACGGCGTCGAGTCGGCCCGGATCCGGCGGATGCTGACGGAGACGCGGAAGATCCTCGCGGCGCACTGAGCGCACCGCCCCCGGTGCGGGTACGGGGTGGGGTGACGGGACCTGGTTCCGGGTCCCGCCGCCCCGCCCCGTACCCCCGACGCTCCGTCACCCCGGGGGAAGCCCGTGCCGGACGGGTCGGGCCGGGTCAGGCCGGGACAGGCCGGGTCAGGCCGGGTCAGGCCGGAACAGTCTCCGCGCGTGCGCTGAGCAGGAGGTTCACCGGCTCCCCGGCGTACGAGGGAACGCCCTTCATGGGCTCCCACACCACCGGGCCGAAGCCGGTCTCCCCGAGGGCCGCCTCGATGGTCTCGCAGCTCCAGTAGCGGGCCGGGAGGGTGGTGGGCGGGGTGGTGGGGATGGTGAGGGGGGACGGGTCGCCGTCGCGGGGGTCGTCCGGGCGGTTGACGACGAGACCGTTCATCTGCGCGGTGCCGGACGGCAGCCGGGGGTTGCCGACGTAGGCGAGGAAACGCCCGCCGTCGGCGAGGTTGGACCGGACCCGCCGGAGCATCCGGGCGAGCGTCTCCCGGCTGTCCGCGTAGTGCAGGACCGCGACCGCCACGGCGACGTCGAACGCGCCGAGGACGGGCATGTCGGCGGCGTCGTGGACCTCGTACCGCACCCCGAGCGGGTCCGCCTCCTCCAGCCGCCGCGCCGTGTCGATCATGCCTGGGGACAGGTCCACCCCCAGGACCCGGGCCGCGCCCTGCTGTCGCAGCAGCCGGGCGTAGGCGCCGGAGCCGCAGCCGATGTCGAGGACGGAAGCCCCCTCGACCGGCCCCAGGGCGTGCAGCAGGGAGGGGACTTCGATCAGACCGCGGTAGGTGCTGAACACCCGTTCCACATCGGTGTAGTCGGACGAGATCTCGTCGTACTGCGCGGTGAGGGTCACCGTGTTCCTCCCGGGAAGTGGGGGTGCCGCCGGCTGTGAACCGGCGGAGGGTGCGGGGGCGGGCGGCCGGACCACGAGGAAGCCCTGGCGGGGATCGCGGTCGAGACTGCCGAGGCCCTGGAACAACTCCCGTACCACCGGCATCGACTTGTGGTAGCAGGCGACCGAGGAGGGTACGTCGAGGATGCCGGGCGTGTTCAGCAGGAAGGGCAGTTCGGCGCGGAGGTAGGCGAGGCCCGCGCTCCACTGCGCCGCGGACGCCGACCCGGGCGGGCCCGGCGTCTGGGACATCAGCAGGTCGTGGACCTGTTCCTCGGCGGCGCGCGAGAGGAGCCCGCTCCGGGCGAGGTCCGGTTCGGCGCGCCGCAGCACCTCCTGGTAGCCGGGCAGGGTCTCGTACTCCGACAGCGGCCGGACCCGGAAGCGCGGGTGCTCGCTGGCGGCGACCCGCTCCAGCGCGCGCCGGAGTCTGCGCCGGACGTCCTTGAGCATGCCCTTGGTGCGGCGCCGCGCTTCGTCCGGGGTGAGTCCGCACGCCACGAGCATGGTGTCGATGTGCGTGTCGACGTACATCACGTCGATCAGGGAGAAGTGCCGCTCCGCCCAGACGAGCAGGGCGCCCAGCCGCTCCTGGTTGAAGTAGCTGTTGCCCGTGCTGACCCCGATCAGCACATGGTCGCCCCGCTCGAAGACTCTGCGGCACATGGCCGTGACGGGCAGCACGTCGAACTGGTTCATGACGCCGCTTCCCTCAGGTCACACGGGCACGACGGACGGGGGCTCCTGCGGGATCAGGTCGGAATCCCTCAGCTGCAGAGTGAGCCGCAGGCACACCTCGTCGAGGAAGCCGGTGACGTCCCGCTGGATCATCGGCCCGCACATGAAGTCCTCCAACTGACTGTGCAGTGCGAGGAGTTCGCTGTTGTCGAGGCCGCGGTCCTTCAGCAGGACCAGGACCCGGCGGGCGGCGTCGATGCACCGGAAGGTGCCGTACACCTGCGGTTCGTCGAGCAGCCCGCGTCCGCAGCTGAGCAGATACGCGGCCAGGAGGATCAGTTCCTCATCGACCGGTCGGGGAGGGGTTTCCCCAGAAATCATGACCGACCACCTCGCTTCGGTCTCGACGCGGCGGAGAGACGAGGTCCCTCTTCGGATATCCGACGGGCACCAGCAGGAGCGGTTCGAGATGTTCCGGCAGCCGGAGCAGCGCCTGGACGGAGGTCCGGCGGAAGCTGGCCGCGGGACATCCGCCCAACCCCATGGAGTGCGCGGCGAGCAGCAGGTTCTGCACGGCCATGGCCACGCACAGCAGCCCCTCGTCCCAGAACTCGCCGTCGTCCTTCACGGCGCGCGAGCGGTCGAAGCACGCGACGACCACGAGCGGGGACGGTTCGATGAGCCCGGGGGAAAAGGCCCTGAGCACCCGGAGGGTGCGCGGATCACGCACGGCCACGAACGCCCATGCCTGTTTGTTGCCGCCGGTGGGGGCGGCCAGCATGGCGTCGAGCAGAGCGTCCAGCCGGTCGTCGTCCACCGGTTCGCCGGTGAACTGCCGCACCACGCTGCGCGTGCGGATCACCTGCAGGGTGGCTGACGAGGACGCCAGTGACGTGGACAAGTCCATCCTCTCCGAGCCTCAGGAAACGCTCACGAGTGAGAGATGCGAAACGCGGCCGGAAGCGGCGATCGTCCCGATTCGGGACGATAGCAGGAGACTTGCCCGTGACTCCGGACTGAAACACCAACTGCCGTACTACCGCGCCTGTTCGAGGTGTCCGGTGTCGTTCCAGCGCTCGATCGCCGGATCCCCGTACGCCCAGCCGAGGACCGACAGGCTCGTCGGGTCGAGGCGCAGCCGGGCCGCGAAGGAGACGTCCTCACCCAGCCAGCGGGCGGCGATCGAGCGGAGGATGTGGCCGTGCGCGAAGACCAGCACGTCGCGGCCGGCCTCGCGGGCCCACTGGACGACGTGATCGGCGCGGTCCGAGATCTCCGCCAGCGTCTCGCCGTCGGGGACGCCGTCGCGCCAGATGAACCAGCCCGGCTGGATCTCCTGGATCTGCGCCGGGGTCATCCCCTCGTACGCGCCGTAGTCCCACTCCATCAGCGCGTCCCACGGCTCGGCCCGGTCGCCGAAGCCGGCGAGTTCGCAGGTCTCGTGGGCGCGGGCGAGCGGGCTGGTGCGCACCTCGACGCCGTCGAGTCCGTCCCACGGCGTACGGTGCAGCCGCGCGCCCAGCAGTCGGGCGCCGCGCCGGCCCTCGTCGAGCAGCGGGATGTCGGTCCTGCCGGTGTGCCGGCCGAGCAGCGACCACTCGGTCTGACCGTGCCGGGCGAGCAGGATGCGCGGTGCCGATGCCGGTGCCATGCGGGCTCTCCAGATGTTCAGGTACAGGTGCCGTCCCATCATCACTCACCCTGATCACCCGGCCCGTTCCGGCCATCCGGCGTCGTCCGCGCGAATTCATGGTGATGTCCGGGCAACCGACCGCCCCCGGCCCGCGTCCTCCTTCGATCAAGGACGAGTGGGGGGACACGTCATATGCGTCGGCCACGCTGGTGGGTGGAGCTCATACTGATCGCCGCGGTCTACGCGGCGTACTCCGGCGGACGGCTGCTCGCCCGCGGCGACGCGAGCACCGCCGTCGCCCACGGACTCTCCCTCCTGCGCGTCGAGGACACCTTCGGCCTCGCCCTCGAACGCCCGCTCAACCGGCTCTTCACCGCCACCCCCGCGCTCGGTGTCCCCGCCGACTTCGTCTACGCGTCGCTCCACTATCTGGTCACGCCCGCCGTGCTCGTCTGGCTGTTCCGCCGCCGCCCGGCCCGCTACCGCGCCGCGCGCGCCTGGCTGATGACCTCCACACTGCTCGGCCTGGTCGGCTTCGTCCTGATGCCGACCTGCCCGCCCCGGCTGCTCGACGCGGCGCACGGGTTCACCGACACGATGGCGCAGTTCAGCGCGTACGGCTGGTGGGGCGGCGAGGCGAGCGCGCCGCGTGGGCTCGGCGGGCTGACCAACCAGTACGCGGCGATGCCCAGCCTGCACGTGGGGTGGGCGCTGTGGTGCGGGGTGATGCTGTGGCGGTACGGGCGGACGCCGCTGCTCCGGACGCTGGGCGTGGCGTATCCGCTGCTCACCACGGTGGTGGTGATGGGCACGGCCAACCACTATCTGCTGGACGCGGTCGCGGGGGCGGCGGCGATGGGGGCGGGGCTGCTGCTCACCCCGTACGTGCTCCGCTTCCTGGACCGGCTCCCGGGCCGCGCCGGGGCCGGTTCCGGCGTCCCGGTCGCGGCCGGCGCGGCGGCGGTGGCCGGCGGGCGCGGCGATGGGGTGATCGGGGGCGATTCCCCGCGAAATTCCCCGGTTGTCAGTGGCGGATGGGAGACTTCCGCGGGTGAGCGCATCCCTGGACAGCGGTCCGCACCGGCCGCCGCAGACGACACTCCGGCATCGGCTCGCTGAGCTGCGCGGACCGGCCACCGTGCCGCGTCCGCTCGACGCGCGGGCGCTGGCCGCCCTGGCCGCGAACCCGGGCTGCCGGCGGCGGGCGATCCTCGACGGGGCGGGGGTCGACAAGACCGCGCTCGCGGCGAAGCTGGGCGCGCCCTCGGGCTTCGGCCAGTCGCAGTTCGCGATCGCCCGGGGCAACGCGTTCGAGAAGAAGGTCAAGGCGGACGGCGGCCGGGAGCTGCTGGCGCTGCTCGGCATCGAGGAGCCGGGCACGGTGGACCTGCCGGAGCTGACGGCGGCCGGGCCGCAGGGCCGGGCGGCCCGGACGGCGCTCGCGCTGCGGGAGGCGACGGCGGCGGGTCGCTGGGCGCTGTTCGACCATCCGATGCTGGCCCTGGAGGTGGCCGGTTCGCCGGTCTACCTGGAGCCGGACGCGGTCGTGGTGCACCCCGACGGCCGGTGGACGGTCGTGGAGATCAAGTCGTTCCCGATGATCGACGGTTCGGCCGACGCGGCGAAGGTGGGCGCGGCGGCCCGCCAGGCGGCGGTGTACGTACTGGCCCTGGAGCGGACCGCGGCCGTCACGGACGGCGCGGAGGTGGCGCACCGGGTCCTGCTGGTCTGTCCGAAGGACTTCTCCAACCTGCCGACGGCGTCGGCGGTGGACGTGCGCAAGCAGGTGGCGGTCACCCGGCGCCAGCTGGCCCGGCTGACCCGGATCGAGGACATCGCGGCGGCGCTGCCGCCGGAGGTCAGCTTCGACGTGGCGGAGTGCTCGCCGGAGCAGCTGGCGTCGGCGGTGGAACGCGTCCCGCACGCGTACGCGCCGGAATGCCTGTCCGCGTGCGAACTGGCCTTCCACTGCCGGGAGCGGGCGCGGGCGGCGGACGTCGTGGCGGCGCTGGGGCGTTCGGTACGGGGCGAGCTGGGCGGTCTGACGACGATCGGCGCGGTCCTGGCGGCGGCGCGCGGCGAGGAGGGCGACCCGGACGATCCGGCGGTGGACGCGCTGCGGCGGGCGCGGGCGCTGCGGACGGAAGCCCTGGCCTATGCCGGAACGAGCACCGGCACGGGTGCGGGGACGCGCGCGGGGGTGGCGACGTGTCGCTGATCTCCACCCTGGCCCGGATGGAGGCCGTCGAGGCGGGCCGGGCCCAGCCGCTGGCCACGGTCCGGCACCGGCATCTGTCGGAGCGCCCGCTCGTCTTCGTCCCGCTGACCACGTCCGGCGAGGCGGGCGCGCCGCTCGGCGCGCTGGTGGGCACCGACCCGGAGGAGCCGCGGCTGCTGGTCGTCCCGCAGCCGCGCGACCGGGATCTGCGGTTCGCGTTCCTCGCCGAACTGGCCGACGCGATCCTGCCGTACGTCGACTCCTTCGCCGAGGACGTGGAGACGGCGGAGCGGTCCGAGACCGACCCGGAGACCGGGAAGAAGGTCAAGGTCGAGGTCGCGCTGTGCGCGGACGCGCCGCAGCTGGTGGTGCCGAGCCGGGCGGGTGTGGAGTACGTACGGCTGCTCGGGCGGTCGACCCGGTTCCGGCGGACGGCCGAACAGGATCCGGAGACACCGTTCCCGGCGCCGCCCCGGGTGCCGCTGCTCGGCCGCTGGCTGACGCACTTCGGCGAGCGGGCGCGGGTGCCGGGGTCCTCGCTGCTGGTGGCGGCGACGGATCTGCTGAACCGGCACTGGGCGACCGGCCAGTCCTCCCTGGAGGACCAGCACCTGGGCGCGCTGCTCGCCTGGATCGACCCGCCGGAGGGCGAGCGCGGTGCCGAGGCGGCGCTGCGGGCCGAGCTGGGGCGGGACGCGCGGGGGCAGCTGGAGTGCCCGCCGGCCGGTCCGGCGACGGACCCGGCGTTCGACAACCGGCTGCTCGCCCCCGCGATCGAGGCCTACGACAAGGCGCGGCAGGCGCTCGGCGCGGCCGAGGACGGCGAGGCGGCGGAGGACGGGCTCGCCGCGCTGCACCGGGCCGAGCGGGAGATCCGGCGGCTGGTCGCCGGGCAGTTGAGGCCGACCTGGTACGGGGTGTGGCAGGCGCTCGGCCTGCTGCGGGAGCTGCCGGAGGGCGCGCGGGTGGCCGACCGCTGGACCCGGGACCGCTGGTCGTTCACCGGTCAGCGGGACCGGATCGCGGCGGGCGAGCCGCCGCAGCCGCGCCGCGACGACGCGGTGACGGCGGCGCAGAAGCTGGCGGCGCGCGAGCAGGCGCAGGGACAGTTGGAGGCGCAGGAGGCGCTGGACGACCCGCTGGTCCTTGCGGGGCGGCGGCTGGCGGGCGAGGCGTTCGTCGGGGAGGTGGCGGAGGTGACGATGGCCTGGTCGGAGTCGAAGCGCCCGGCACCGCGCCCGCTCCTGACGGTCCGTACGGACGACCGGCCGCATCTCGGGGAGGGCGTGAAGGTGTACCGGACGCTGGACGGCCGGCCGCAGTCCGCGGAGTTCGTGGGCCGGGAGGAGGACGGGGCGCTCGTGCTGCGGCTGCTCGACAAGATGGGCCGGTCGAAGGACCCGGCCGAGGGGACGGTGCCGGAGAAGGGCGAGCGGATCGCCTGGACGCTGTTCGAGCACGACCAGCGGCCGGGCGCGAAGCTGCCGGACCCGGAGGAGACCCCGTGGACGCACGGCGGCCCGCCGCGCTCCGACGCCGCCGAACTGCCCGACGCCGTGACCCCCGAGGACATCCTGTGACCCGCGACTCCACGCCCTCCGGATCCCTGACCTTCGGTTCTCTGACCTTCACGTCCCCGGCCTCCGGCGCTGCGGTCTTCGACCCGTCCGCCGAGGCGGCGCGGGCGACGGCCGCCATCCTGGAGAGCACCCTGCACGGGACCGCCCGCGGGGTGGTCGTCGACTCTCCGCCCGGCGCCGGCAAGTCGACGCTCGTGGTCCGCGCGGCCCTCGAACTGGCCGCCGCCGGCCGCCCGTTGATGGTCATCGCGCAGACCAACGCGCAGGTGGACGACCTGGTGCTGCGGCTCGCCGAGAAGGAGCCGGACCTCCCGGTGGGCCGGCTGCACTCGAACGACACGGACCCGTACGACAAGGCGCTCGACGCGCTGGAACAGGTACGGAAGTCGGCGAAGCCGGCCGATCTCGCGGGGCTGCCGGTGGTGATCTCGACGGCCGCGAAGTGGGCGCACGTGAAGAACGTGGAGCCGTGGGAGCACGCGATCGTCGACGAGGCGTACCAGATGCGCTCGGACGCGCTGCTCGCCGTGGCGGGGCTGTTCCAGCGGGCGCTGTTCGTGGGCGACCCGGGGCAGCTGGACCCGTTCTCGGTGGTGGGCGCGGAACAGTGGGCGGGACTGTCGTACGACCCGTCGGCGTCGGCCGTCTCCACACTGCTCGCGCACAACCCCGAACTGCCGCAGCACCGGCTGCCGGTGTCGTGGCGGCTGCCCGCGTCGGCGGCGCCGCTGGTGTCGGACGCCTTCTACCCGTACACCCGCTTCCGCAGCGGCACGGACCACGGCGACCGGCGGCTGTCCTTCGGCGTGGCCTCGGACGGCTCGGGCCCGGACCGGGTCCTGGACGAGGCGGCCGAGTCCGGCTGGGGCCTGCTCGAACTGCCCGCCCGGCACACCCCGCGCACCGACCCCGAGGCGGTCCTGGCGGTGGCCCTGGTGGTCCGGCGCATGCTCGACCGGGGCGGCGTGACCGTCGGCGAGCGGTCCCCCGACCCGGCGCCGCTCACCGCGGAGCGGATCGCCGTCGGCACCGCCCACCGCGACCAGGCGGCGGCGATCCGCGCGGCCCTGGCCGAACTCGGCGTGACGGGCGTGACGGTGGACACCGCCAACCGCCTCCAGGGCCGCGAGTACGACGTGACGGTCGTCCTCCACCCACTCTCCGGCCGCCCCGACGCCACCGCCTTCCACCTGGAGACCGGCCGGCTGTGCGTCCTCGCCTCCCGGCACCGCCACGCGTGTGTGGTGGTGTGCCGCGCGGGCGTCGCGGAACTCCTCGACGAGCATCCCTCGACGGAGCCGGTCCAGCTCGGCGTGACGATGAAGTTCCCGGACGGCTGGGAGGCCAACCACGCCGTCCTGTCGCACCTGACGGAACACCGGGTGAGCTGGACCCCGTAAGCCCGGTCGGCCCGTCGCGCTCCCGCCCGGGGCCTGTGAGCCTCGGGCCGGGCGCGGGAGAATGGACGGCGGCCCGGGTGTCCGGGCCGTCCGCGTGAGAAGGAGAGCGAGTATGGCGGAACCCGCGGAGCAGAGTGGGAGCGCGCGGCGGCGGGTCAGGCCCGCGCCGCTGATCTTCGAGCCCGCCGAGGCGACCGCCGATCCCGAGCACTTCTTCGGTCTGGAGGCGATGGACGACCCGCGCGAGCTGCTGGCGCGGGCGACCGAGCTGACCCTGGCGTTCCGGGCGGCGGCGGACCGGGCGGTCGAGTACCAGGCGGTCGCGGCGGCCCAGCTCGCGGACCCGGGCCGGTTCGACCGGCTGACGGACGCGGACATCGCCGCGCGGGCCGACTGGACCGAGGACTACGCCCGCAAGATGATCGAGTTCGGCCGGGGCCTGACGCGCGCGAACAGCCGCGACCGGGAGGAGTGAACCCCGGGGAGCGCGGTACGGGGTGTGCTCTCCGAGGGCTGCCGAGTGAGCCCCCGGCCTGGCCGCCCGGCATATGCCGGGGCGCACGATACTCCTCGCCTCGGCACCCTGTCCGGGTTTTCCGCAACTCCCTGAAGCCGGGGGATCACGCCCGGTAGACCTTCCCGTATGACGACGTGGCTGCTCGACGAGACGACCCTCCAGGACTTCGGCCGCTACCAGGCCGCCCGGGTCACCGACGACGGTGCCGCGTGGCTCGCCTCGGCCACGGCCCGCCCGCACGCCGCACTCGCGCACTGGTTCCGGCGGCCCGCCACGCCCGCGGTGCTGCCCTGCGGCACGGTGTTCGACGTGGTGAACGTGGAGCCCACCTTCGGGCGCCGGGTGCTGGACACCCTGTGGGCCGAGGGCCCCGGCTGCGGGCCGGTCGCCACGCACCGGGGCCGGATGCTGCTGTTCGCCGCCCCCGGCACCGCCCAGCGCCTCCCGTCGCTGCTCGGCTGGGAGGAGTGGAGCGAGACCGTGCCGCGGCCGCTGTGCCACGGCCCCGGGGACGCGGTGACGATCCCGCCGCTGACCCCGCCGACGCCGTTCCGGCCACGGATCACCGCTGTCGGCGACGCCGTCCCGTACGAGCCGCGTGACAGCGCCCAGCCGCGCTGGCTCGTCGCCCCCGACGCCCGGCGCCCCTGGCTGCCCGGCCCCGAGGTCCTGCTGTGGGCCTGCGTCCGGGCGGCACGCGCCGCGCGGGCCGCGTAGCGGCCCCGACCCGCTCCCACGTGCGGGGATCGATTTCTCGTCCGGCGGATCGGGGTGCTAATGTCTACGACGTCAGCAGGCGCCGCTAGCTCAGTTGGTTAGAGCAGCTGACTCTTAATCAGCGGGTCCGGGGTTCGAGTCCCTGGCGGCGCACCGACCGGAAGGCCCCTCGCGAAAGCGAGGGGCCTTCTGTTTGTTCCCGTACGGAATGCCGGGACGCCGGTGCCCGGGGCGGGCGTCAGCGGTCGGCGTGAGCCTCCGGCCGCGGCCCGGTGACCCGTACCGTCCACACCCCCGACGCGGACCGGTCGGCCACCTCCACCCGTACCCCCGTGTCCGGCACGGTGTACGACTCCCCCTCCCGCAGCGGCGCGTCCGCGAGCGGCGGATAGACCGAGCGCTCCTGGCACGCCGAGGTCCCGGGGTGGGTGTCGACGACCTGCACCGGGCCGTCGCCGGAGGCCGCCTCGTTGCGGACCCGGTAGAGCAGGACGCCTTCGGCGCAGGTGTCGCGGTCGTTGCCGGTCGCCGAGCGGGCCTCGATCGCGAGCACGCTGTCGCCGGAGGTGCGGACCACCGCGAGCCGGGTGCCGAGGGTGCCGCCGGCCACCGGGGCGGCGGCGACCGGCTCCAGGCCGATGGCCCGGGTGCCGGGGCCGCGGACGCAGACGACCTGGGCGCGGTCCAGCCAGCCCAGCTTCCACTTGTGCCAGGCGAAGAGGTCCGGGGCGAGGCCGAACTGGCTGCCCATGACGTCCCAGTCCCCCACGTACGTGTCCCAGTCGCCCTTGCCGTCGGTGGGCCGGTGGTAGAGGTCGGGCAGGTCGAAGACGTGGCCGGTCTCGTGGGCGAGCACGTTGTGGTCCGGCGGGTGCCGCTCGAAGACCGTGACGACCCGCTTGATGTCCGTGCCGTCGGCCTCCAGCGGCTGTTCCAGGTTGACGACCTTGGTCGCGTCGGAGTCCACACCGGGCGCGTCGGGGTCGGCGACCAGGTAGACGAGGTCGTAGCGGGAGAAGTCCACCGTGTCGTCGGCCGCCTTGATCGCGTCGCGCAGATAGGCCGCGCGGTGCTCGCTGCTCCAGTCGCGCTGTATGGCGTACGCCACGGAGGGCCGCGGCATCCGGGTCCAGCCGCGCTGCGGGTGGACGCGCAGCCGGAAACGGCCGTAGGAGGCCCGTTCGAAGAACTCCGAGGTGACGGGGAAGTGGTCGGCGGCCAGCTCGAAGGGGGCCGTCATCGGGACGGAGTCCGGGAAGGACAGGAAGATCATGACCGCGTCGAGGGCGCGGGTGGGGCGGGGGTAGGCGGAGTTCCAGCTGTCGAGGCCGAGGGAGTGGTGGGCGGCGGTACGGGGCAGGGCGCACGGTCCCGCCGCCCCGGCCGCGACGGCGGGGCCCGCGAACAGCCCGGCCGCGGCGAGGGCCCCGAGGGACGTGGCGACGGCCGCTCCGGACCTCAGGCGGCGGGCACGGTGCACTCCCCCGGGTGGCTGCTGACCCCTCACGTGGACCTCCCGCTCCGGAATGCGCGACACCTCACCCACCTTGTGGGTGTTCATCGCCTTTCGCCCTCTTCTGCTGCCCCGGTCGAGTGAGAAGGGGTGCATCAGGTGGACGCGACGCGGGCATAAAGAGGCTTACGGAACGTCACATTCGGTCAGCTCTTCGTCGACTTGGGTCGGACTCACTCCAGAACGGTCGCGCACCCGGCCACGGACACCCCTCTCACGACCCTCAAGGGCCCGGTCACGGGCCCGGGAGCTGGAACGGCGCCCGCGCCAGCCTCTATGATCGGCAGACTTTCCAGGTCGACTCCTTGGCCGGCCTTTCCGACCACATCTGTACGGCCCGAACGCACTACGGGAGCGAGCGGTGAGCGGAACCCCCGAAGAACCGGTCCATTCCCGGCCACCGGCCCGCTCGCCCGCCGAGCCGCCGCTCACGGAACGTGACGGAACGGCCCCGGAAGGCGGGGCCGCCGACGGCCCCACACCCGCGGCCGGAGCCGCATCGGAGCCCTGGCCGGATTCACTGCCGGAGTCCGCGCCCGACTCCTCGCCGGACTCCTCGCGGGACTCCCGGCCGGACGTCGAGCTCCGGGACTACCACGCCGCCTTCCGGGCCGCCCGGCTCGCCATGGCGATGGTCGACCGGGACGGCATCGTCGTCGCCGCCAACGACTCGTTCGGCGACCTCCTCGGCACCGAGCCCGCCGCCCTGCGCGAACAGGCCGCCGCCGACCTCGTCGACCTCGCCGCCGACGGCCAGGCGGGACGCGCGTACCGCGAGGTCCTGCGCGGCCGGCGGGCCCGCTTCCGCTGCACCCGCCGGCTGAAGCAGCCCAACGGGCGCTCGCTGTGGACGGAGGTGACGGTCGCCCCCGTACCGAACAGCCGGCGCGTCCTGCTGTCGGTCGCGGACATCAGCGACCAGCGCGACCTGCAAGCCCGGCTGCGGCACCTCCAGATGCACGACCCGGTGACCCGGCTGCCCAACCGCGCCCTGTTCTTCGAACGGCTGACCGCCGCACTGGAGAGCGCCGGCGCCGGGCCGGACCCGGAGGGCACCGGGGACGAGGGCGGGGCGTACCGCTCGTACCGCCAGGGCGGCACGGGCCGGATCGGGATCTGCTACCTCGACATCGACGGGTTCAAGGCCGTCAACGACACCCTCGGGCACCGGATCGGCGACCGGCTGCTCGCCGCCGTCGCCGGCCGGCTCACCGCCTGCGCGGACAGCTACGGCTACACCCGCGACGGCGGCCATCTGGTGGCCCGGCTCGGCGGCGACGAGTTCGCGATCCTGGTCGAGGACTCCACCGGCACCGACCAGCTGGCCGATCTCGCCCGGTCCGTACTGGCCGCCCTCCAGGAACCCTTCGACCTGTCCGGGCAGCGGCTGTCGGTCTCCGCCTCCATCGGTGTGGTGGAGCGGCCGGCCCACGGCTCCTCCGCCACCTGCCTCATGCAGGCCGCCGACACCACGCTGTACTGGGCCAAGGCCGACGGCAAGGCGCGCTGGGCGCTCTTCGACCCCGAACGCAACGCCCACCGGATGACCCGGCAGGCCCTCAGCTCCACGCTGCGGCCGGCCGTCGAGCAGGGCGAGTTCGCGCTCGAGTACCAGCCGCTGGTCGACCTCGCCGACGGCTCGGTGCGCGGTGTGGAGGCGCTGGTGCGCTGGAACCATCCGCAGTTCGGCCCGCTGACGCCGAATCGGTTCATCTCGATCGCCGAGGAGGACGGCTCGATCGTCGAACTGGGGCGCTGGGTGCTGCGCACCGCCTGCCGTCAGGCCCGGCGGTGGCAGCGGGAGCATCCGGACGAGCGGCCCCTGTTCGTCAGCGTCAACGTCGCCGTGCGTCAGGTCTGGGACTCCGACCTGGTGGCGGACGTCGCCGGGATCCTCGCCGAGACGGGGCTCGCCCCGCAGCTGCTCCAGCTGGAACTGACCGAGTCCGCCGTCATGGGCTCGGCGGGCCGGCCGCTGCAGGTCCTCCAGGCGCTCAGCAACATGGGCGTGCGGATCGCGATCGACGACTTCGGCACCGGCTACTCGAACCTCGCCTATCTGAGCCGGCTGCCGGTCTCCGTCCTCAAGCTGGACGGCTCGTTCGTGCGCGGCTTCCAGGACGCCGAACCCGCCAACCCGGCCGACGAGGTGATCGTCGAGGCTCTGGTGCAGCTCGCCCACCGGCTGGGCCTGACGGTCACCGCCGAGTGCGTGGAGAGCGCGGGCCAGGCCACCCGGCTGCGCCGGATCGGCTGCGACACCGGGCAGGGCTGGCTCTACTCGCGGGCGGTGGCCCCGGAACGTATCGCCGAGCTGATCGGGGTCACCTCCCTGCCGGTCCAGCCGATGCCCGCGTAGGACACCGTGAACAGGAGACTGCCCCCGCCCGGGGGGACATCCCGGGCGGGGGCAGTCGTCTGCGGGGTTCACGGAACCTCGGTCAGCAGGCGCCGAGGTCCTGCCAGACGCCCCAGTCGCCGGTCGTGCCCGGCTCCTCGTTCTGGGTCCACCACTTGGCCTTCCAGTTGTGGCCCTTGTGGGAGACGGACTGGCCCGCGTTGTAGACCGTGCCGGCCGTGTACGCCGGGGCGGCGCAGCCCGTGGGCGGGGTGGTCGGCGGCGTGGTGGGCGGGGTCGTCGGAGGAGTGGTCGGCGGAGTGGTGGGAGGCGTCGTCGGCGGAGTGGTCGGCTGGGTCGTCGGGGAGGAACCGACCGCGTCCACGATCTGGTTGAACAGCGTCGCCTTGGCGTCCAGGCCGAGCAGCGAGTACATCATCGCGCCGGCGAGTCCGCGCTGGTGGGCGTAGTCGGCGCGGGCCTTGATGGTGCGCTGGTCCAGGCCGGTGAAGAACTCACCGTCCTTGTAGAAGTAGGCGGACTTGGCCTGGTCGTCCCAGAAGGTGGTGGCCGGGTTGTCGACGATGCCGCCCAGCTCCTTGTAGTACGCGATGCCGGCCGCCTGGCTCAGCGGACGGGCGCCGGAGCCGCCGGTCGCGGGCTGGGCGAGACCGTTCGCGGTGCCCGCCGGGACGCCCTTCCAGCCGCGGTAGTAGAACTCGTAGCCGAGCGTCAGCTTGTTCGCCGGGAAACCGCCGGCGATGCCGTAGGCGGGCTTGCCGTCGATCCAGGAGTCGATGGCGTTGTCGATCGAGTACTTCTCGGTGCCCGGCTTCACGACGTCGGTCGGGTCGTCGCTGCCGGAGTGGAGCGGCGACTGGTGGTACGTCGGCCCGTCGCCGTCCCAGGCGCCGTGCATGTCGTACGTCATGATGTTCGCGTAGTCGAGGTACGCGCCGATCTTGTCCGTCTCGATGTTCTTGATCTTGTCCTGGCCGGCCGGCAGGGCGGCGGTCAGCAGGTACTTCTTGCCGCCGTGCGCGGCACCGTACTCGTCGAGCTGCTTGCGGAACTCGGCGAGGAGCAGGGTGAAGTTCTGCTTGTCCTCGGCGGCGTAGTGGTTGCCGAGGTGGCCGTCGGCCGAACCGGGGTACTCCCAGTCGATGTCGATGCCGTCGAAGACGCCGGCGGCGGTGCCGGGGCCGCCGAAGCCGCCGTCGACCGGCAGGTCGCCCTGGATGTACTGCTTGACGCAGGAGGAGACGAGCTTCTTGCGGCTCGCGTCGGTCTTGGCCGCGTCCGAGAAGTACTTGGAGTAGGTCCAGCCGCCGAGCGAGATGTTGATCTTCAGCTGGGGGTACTTCGCCTTCAGTTCCTTGAACTGGTTGAAGACGCCCACGATCGGCTGGTTCCAGGTGTCGGCCACGCCGTCGACGCTGTCCGCCGCCGAGAAGGACTTCTGGTAGTCGGCGTACGAGTCGCCCGCGCCGTCACCGGCGTTGGGGTTGTTGTCGTCACCGGCCGCCTTGTTGGCCTCGAAGCAGGTGAGGTCGGTGGGGTGGATGTTGCCGAACGAGTAGTTGATGACGTCCAGTTTGGCGGCGATGCCGCGCTCGTCGAGCTGCTTGGGATAGAAGGCGTTCCCGTACACGCTCCACTGGTCGTAGTACGCGATCTTGACGCCGCCATTGGACGCCGCGGCGGCGCCGTCGGCGGCCTGCGCGGAGCCGAGGCCCGCCGTGGCGGCGAGCGCGCCGGCGACGAGGGTCGAGCCGAGCAGGGCGGCGAGCAGGGGGCGGCGGACGGGGCGGGGAACGGCTCGGGGGGTGCGCGGTTCACGGGGGTGCACGGGCATGCCTCCGGAAGTGGGGGTGTCAGCGGGGAAGTCGGAGCAGTGATATCCGTCGCATGAACAGCGCGTCAATGGTCTGAACCAGATTGAGGACTAGACCAATTCGCGCGGGAAACCCCTTGTCAGAGACGCGCACGGCAAAGCGGAACCGCCCGCCACCATGGGTGACGAGCGGTTTGAGACGGAGTCGCCCCTCCCCGGATCCATCGGCTCGGGGAGGAACCAACGCGCGGGAAATTCCCTCCGCTTCGCGCGCTTACGCGGTCACCGCCCCCTCCTCCGGGGCACCCGCCGCGGCCTGCTCCGGCAGTCCGTACGCGTCGGCGATCAGCTCGTAGCTCCGCAGCCGCGCGTCCCCGCCGTGCGCGTTGGCGGTGATCATCAACTCGTCGGCGCCCGTCCGCTTCTGGAGCTCGTCCAGGCCCGCGCGCACCTCGTCCGGCGTGCCGTGCACGACGTTCGACAGCCAGTCGTCCACGAACTCCCGCTCCATGTGGCTGAATTCATGCGCCTCGGCCTCGTCGGGCGTCGGGATGAGCCCGGGCCGGCCGGTGCGCAGCCGCAGCATCGACAGGGCGCCGGTCAGCACCTGCCGGCGGGCCTCACGGGCCTCGTCGGCGGCGAGCGCGGCGACCCCGATCAGCGCGTACGGCGCGTCGAGCACCGCCGAGGGACGGAAGGTCTGCCGGTACAGCTCCAGGGCGGGCAGGGTGTTGCGCGCCGAGAAGTGGTGGGCGAAGGCGAAGGGCAGACCGAGCAGCCCGGCGAGGCGGGCGCTGAAGCCGGAGGAGCCGAGCAGCCAGACCGGCGGCCGGCCCTTGGGTCCCTGCACCGGTCCGGGCACGGCGTGGATCCGGGCGTACGGGTGGGCGTCCGGGAAGTCGTCGTCCAGGAACCGGGTCAGCTCGGAGAGCTGCTCGGGGAAGTCGTCGGCCCCCTCGCCCAGCCGGTCGGTACGGCGCAGCGCGGGGCCGTCGCGCCGTCGGTGCCGGGCGCGCGGCCGAGCCCGAGGTCGATCCGGCCCGGGGCGAGCGCCTCCAGGGTGCCGAACTGCTCGGCGATCACCAGCGGCGCGTGGTTCGGCAGCATCACTCCGCCGGAACCGAGCCGGATACGGCGGGTGTGGGCGGCGAGGTGGGCGAGGATCACGGCGGGCGAGGAGGAGGCGACCCCGGGCATCGAGTGGTGCTCGGCCACCCAGTGACGGTGGTAGCCGCGCCGCTCGGCGAGCCGGCTGAGGGCGACGCTCGTGGCGAGCGCCTGGCTCGCGGTCCGGCCGCTGCCGACGGTGACCAGGTCGAGGACCGACAGCGGCACGGACGCGGTGCCGAGCGCTGTTCCTCTGATCCCGTCCCGGGTGGCCGCCGTCCCTCCGCTCACCTCCGCGTCCGCCGCTCCGTCCCGCTCCGTGTTCCGCGTGGTGTCGCTCACCGTGACCGGCCTTCCCGCTCTGCATCAGGGTCCGGACCACCTGGCGCACAAGGGGCCGGTCCGGCGTACGGCAAAGATAACTGGAGGGTGTCTCCGGTTATTCCCCCGGAAAAATCTTCACGTCCGGAACCCGCTCGAACGGCCGTGCGGACCCCCTCGCGCGCGGCGCTGACCTCCGACTCTCCCAAGGGGCTGTGACCATGGCATATGCCAGAGTGGCGGACCCCAGACCAGACACCGTGCGTACCGCATCAATCTCGCCAACGGCCGCCCCACTACGGCTCCTTGGCGGCTATCGTGGTACGGAAGCTTGCGGTCACAACCTGGTAGGGGGACACCGTGGCGCTGAAGCCCGAGCCCACCGCACCGTTCCACTCGGTGCAATACGCACTGCGCGTACTCGAGACCATCTCTCGGCACGGCGGCGGCGTGACGGACGTGCAGATCGCACGGGACACCGGCCTGCCCGCGGCCCATCTGTCACCCCTCCTGCTGATGCTCCGCCGCGAGGGGTACGTGGAGCAGGTCTCCGACGGCGCGTACGTCGTCGGGGACTCCCTGGTGCTGCTCGGCTCCGGCACCACCCGGCGCGACGCCCTGCAGCTCAGGCTCCAGGAGGAGCTGACCGAGCTGCGCGACTCGCTCGGCGCCGCCGTCTACATCAGCCGTTACATCGACGGCGAGGTGAAGATCACCCAGTGGGCCGACGGCCCGCGCACCCCCAAGGTCAACGAGTGGGTGGACTTCCGATCCGCCGCCCACGCCAGCGCGGTCGGCAAGTGTCTGCTGACCCAGCTCGACCTGAACGGCCGCCGCGACCATCTGGCCCGACACCGGATCGCGCGACTGACGTCCCGCACGATCACCAACGAGAAGGTGCTGTTCTCCAAGCTGGACAGCCAGCCGCCGACCGTCCCCGTGCTCGACCTCCAGGAGTACGCGGTGGGCACGGTCTGCGCGGCGGTGCCGCTGACGGCGGGCGCCGCCGTGGGCTGCCTGGCGATCTCGCTGCCGATCGAGGACGCGCACCGGCTCCGCTCGGCGGCCGACACCCTCAACCGCCGGGCCGCCCCGGTGGTGCTCTCACTGGCGCTCTGAGCCACCGCGCCCCACACAGGGCCGGCTCCCACCCGGCCCGGCCGCGAACCGGACACGGGTCGGACGCGACCCGCTCGCGGGCGTGCGTCGTGCGTACGACGCACGGGCGTCGTACGGGCGTCGTACGGACGTCGTACGGACGACGCGATCAGGACACCGCCCGAGGCGGGCCCGGGACGAGACCGGGAACAGGGCCGGAGCAGAGCGAGGACAGGGGGCCGGGCGAGGGTGGTCACGAGCACCCCTCCGGACCAGGTAGTATTTTCTCTGTCAGCAAGCGCCGCTAGCTCAGTTGGTTAGAGCAGCTGACTCTTAATCAGCGGGTCCGGGGTTCGAGTCCCTGGCGGCGCACCGACCGGAAGGCCCCTTGCGAAAGCAAGGGGCCTTCTGCTTTTCCCCTCGGCGGCGGACGCCCCCGGCCAGCGGTACCCCCCGCCGGGGCGCGCGGGACAAGAGGTCGGCGAGCGGCGGCCCGGGGCGTCAGCGGGGCCATCGACAAGGGGCCGGATCCGGCCGCGCGCCGCACCGGCGGCGGCGCATCGAGCGGCCGCCTCCACCCCGCGAGGGCGTACAGCAGCACGCGCACCCGCTCCCGCCAGACGGCGAGAGAGGTGCGGGCGGAGGCGCCGGGGCCAGTGGGCGCGGACGCACGGAGCGTACGGATCTTTCGCATGACGATTACTCTAAGTGACCACCCCGTCTCGCGCCAGGCCGTTTCGAAGCCCCCGGACCGGGCGCACGACCCCGCCTCCGGGCTCCCCCTAAGGGGCCTCGCCGGGAAATGGACGGCGCTGTTCCGCGTACCGCCTCCGTAGGCACTCCCGGTCCTGGCTGGTCAGCGGCGCGTACGGGCCGCCGGGCGCCGGGCGCCACCAGATCGGGTCGGGCCCGGTGAGGGCGGCGCGGCGCAGCGCGACCCGGTGGATCTTGTTGGTGGCGGTCAGGGGGAGTTCGGGGACGACCCTGACGTAAGCCGGGGGCATCTTGGTGCCGAGGTCGCCCTGGGCGGCGAGGAAGGCGGCGAAGGCCGCCGGGTCGAAGACGGCGCCGGGCCGCAGCGCGAGCGCGGCCATCACCTGGTCGCCGGCGACGGGGTCGGGTATCGCGTAGACGGCGACGCCCGCGGCCCGCTCCCAGCGGGCCAGGATGTTCTCGATCATCGCGGCGGCCAGGTTCTCGCTGTCGACGCGCAGCCGGTCGTCGGCGCGGCCCGCGAAGTAGAGGTAGCCGTCGGCGTCGCGGTAGAAGAGGTCGCCGGTCCAGTACCAGCCGTCGCGCAGCCGGGCGGCGTCGGCCTCGGGGTTGCGCCAGTAGCCCTCGAAGGGGCTGCGGCCCCGGTTGACCAGTTCGCCGATGGCCTCGTCCGCGTTGAGCAGGACACCGGCGGCCGAGAAGCGGGCCGGCGGGCACACCCGCCGGGTGTCCGGATCGACCACGGCCAGGTCGTCGCCGGGCGCGGCCCGCCCCACCGCTCCGGCGGGCGTGCCGGGCACCCGCTGGATCGCGGCGCCGCCCTCGGAGGAGCCGTACCCCTCCACGAGCCGCACCCCGAACCGCGCCTCGAAGCGGGCCGCGTCCACCGCCCCCGCCTCCGTGCCGAAGCCGAGCCGCAGCCGGTGGTCGCGGTCGTCGGGGTGCTCGGGGGTGGCGAGCAGGTACTGGACGGCACGGCCGACGTAGGTGAAGTAGGTGGCGCCGAAGCGGCGGACGTCGGGGAGGAAGCGGGTGGCGGAGAAACGGTCTCGCAGGGCGATTCCGGCGCCGGCGGCGAGCGCGGGCGCCCAGTCGGCGATGACGGCGTTGCCGTGGAACATCGGCATGCAGATGTAGTGCGTGTCGTCCGCGCGGATCCGGAAGTGCGCGACGAGGGAGGCGCCGGCGGCGGCGAGCCGCCCCTGGCTGCAGATCGTGGCCTTGGGCGCGCCGGTCGAGCCGGAGGTGAAGGTGAGCAGCAGCCGGCTGCCGGGCCGGGCGGGCCGGAGGAAGCGGTCGTCGGGGGTCGCGGTCGCGTAGCCGGCGAGCAGCGCGCGGTAGGCCTCGGTGTCGGTGACGAGGATCCGCAGGCCGGGCGGGAGCGGCAGGCCGTCGAGGAGCGGGAGGCGGGCGCGCTGGGTGACGAGGACGCGGCAGTCGGTGTGCCGGATGTCCCGGGCGAGTTCGGCGCCGCGCCGGGTGGGGTTGATCCCGGCGACGGCGGCCCCCGCGAGGGCCGCCGCGCCGAGCCAGAGCGGGTACTCCGGTGTGTTGTCGAGCAGCAGGCCGAGGTGCGGCTCGCGCCCCGGCCGGTCGGGCATCAGGTCCGTGAGGAGTGCGGCGCGCGCGGCGGCGCCGGCGGCGGCCTGGTGGTGGGTGAGGGTGGTGCCCTCGTCCCGCAGTCCGGTCCGGTGGTCGCCCCACTGGCGCCGTACGAGCTCCGCCACGGTCCTGGTCTCGGTGCTGGTCCCGGTCCCCATGGGGCCGGATGGTAGGTGACGTACCGTCAGAACTGAACGTCCGAGCACGCGTAGAACGCGTTCCCGGTGTCCGCGATGGTCCACACCCCGAGGATCATGTGCCGGCCGGTCTTGCCCGCGGGGATGACCCCGCTGTGCGAGAGGGTCGCGGGCGGCTGCTGGTTGTTGTAGGGGACGACGAGGAAGGGCTGGGGATCGAGCGCGGCCCTGGTCAGCGGGCGGCTGGAGTCCCAGCCGTTCTTGGTGATGTAGTAGCGGAAGTCCGTGGTCGCGTGGCGGGCGGTGAACTGCCAGCGGAAGGTGTAGCTCTGGCCCGCGGTGACCTTGGTGGCGGGCCAGGCGCCGGCCCGCTGGTCGTCGAGCTGGGCGAAGCGGGAGTTCCCGCCTGCGCAGATCGTGCCGTCGGAGGGCCCGCCGGACGGGAAGCCCTTGGGCCCCTCGACCGACTGCGGCTCCCACTGGATGTCGCCGCAGTTGCGGACGGTGCGGTCGGCGCAGAGCTTCTGACGGCTGATCGGCGCGTCGGTGTAGCCGTGGCTGCTCGCGCCGGAGACGGAGAGGAGGGAGGCCGCGGCGACGCCGAGCGCCACGGCCGCGATACCTGACTTCTTTCGCATGCTGTCGCTCCAGGAGAACGTGGGGGAGTTCTGGGGGCCGTGCTGCACGCGCGCGCGGTGGGGATGAGGCGGGGACGGGGATCGTTCAGGTCTAGACCAAGCCCCACGGTAGGGACGGAAGTTAGTCATGTCCAGACCAACGACGGCGGTACGGGAGCCATACGGCGGGGATACGGGTGCGGGGATACGGGTGCGGGGATACGGGTGCGGGGATACGGGTGCGGGGCGCGGGCCCCGCACCGGGCCCCGGCCCCGTACCGCCGCCCCTGCCGCCACCGCCGCCCGGGTACCACTCAGGCACCGTCCACCGGCACGGACCGGCCGCTGTAGAACGCCACCGTCAGATCCCTCACCAGCGCCTTCCGCTCGTAGTCGTCCAGGTCCACCAGACCGCGGGAGGTCAGCCGGTGGACCACGTCCTCGACCGCGTCCACGACCGAGGTGAGCACGCTGTCCCGGTGCTTGGCGTCGATCGCGGCGATCCGGCGGCGCTGCATCGCGGCGGCCACCGCCGGGGCGTATTCGATCCGGGTCGGCTGCGCCGAGTACACGTCGATGCCGACCGGCGCGCACTCCGCCGACAGCAGCCGGGTCAACGCCTCGCCGACCGCCTCCGCGTCCCGCAGCGTCGGCGCGACCTCGTGGAACGCGTCCGCCGGCAGCTGCGACAGGACGCGGGCCATCGCCGCCTCCACATGCTCGCGCAGATAGTCCTCGTGCCGGTCGACGCCGAGCGCGGCGCGCACGGTGTCGCGGACCCGCCACACGACGAGGACGACGACATCGAGCGCCGTGCCCTTGGCGTCGACGGCGGGCAGCGGTTCGCTGCGCCAGTGCCGCAGCCGTACGTCGACCCGGCGGCGGAGCAGCAGCGGGCTCACCCAGAGCAGGCCGGTGCGGCGGACCGTGCCCCGGTAGTCGCCGAAGAGGGTGAGGACGAGGGCGTGGCCGACCCGGCCGCGGTCGAGCCCGCCCAGGAAGAAGAGAGTGAGGGCGATGCCGAGGGCGAGCAGGGACCACTGGACGAGGTCGATGCCGTCGTACGGCCGCGGTGACAGCCCCAGCGTTCGCGCCATCCCTTCGGGCACCGCGCCCGTCCACCACACGACAAAAAGGCAGCCGAACAGGGCCAGCAGCCCGCCGGTCAATCCGACCCAGCCGGGCAGCGCCGGACCGGGCCGTTCCACCAGCGTCGGGTCGGCGTCCGGCACCGGCCGCGGGGACTCGGCAGCGGGCCGGGCGGGCGCGGGGGCGGCGGCGTGGGGCGCGGGGCGGGGGGCCGGTTGAGGGGTGGACCGGGGGGCGGGCTGGGGAGCCGGCCGGAGCATGGGCTTGGGCGGGGCCTCGGCGGCGGGGGCAGGGGGCGCCGGGGGTGCCGGAGGTGCCGGGGGCTTGGGCCGCGGGGACTTGAGCAGGGACGGCTTGGGCGTACGCGGTGGGGGCGGCGTCTCGGGTACGGGTACGGGTACGGGGGCCGGGCTCCCGGGGACGGCAGCGGGCTGCGGCTCGTCCCGGAAGAGGAGGTGCACCGGGATCGCCCCGGTCGTCTCGGCGCCGATCACCACCCGGCGCCGCTCGCCACTCCCCCGCGCCGCCGTCTCGCCGGAAGGGGTGGTGGTGTGCCTCGCGGGCGCGGGCGCGGGCGCGGGAGTGGAGGCGGCGGCAGGGACGGACATCACTCTGACGTGCGTCCCGGCGGCCCATCCGAAGTCGACTTCGGCAGGAGCGGGTACGGGGGTGGGCGCGGGAGCCGGGGGCTTGTCCGGCGTCGGTGGCTTCTCGGTCACCGCGACGGGAGGCTCGGGAGCAGGGGTTTCCTCGGCCGGTTCGGGGGCCGGGGCCGGGGCCGGCCCGGAGCGGCACCCTGGTGGGCGGCATCCTCGTGCCCGGATTCACCGTCAACGTGCACCGGTTCGCC